>JAOMSY010000046.1 GCA_028355575.1 Francisellaceae bacterium
TAACCATTGCATAAGATGAGTTATTAAAATGGTTTATCCTCCTAACTAGTTTAGGAACCCCTGTAAAAGCTGATTCTAGGTCTTATTAGGGGCAGGTTTTATGGCTTAGATATATGGATTTTAATTAAAAACCTATAGTTTTAAAATAGAAAAAATTATGGGAGTGGGTAACATAAAAAAAACTTATCATACCGATAAGCACAATGTATTTAACATACGCTAATAAAGCAGGTTAAATAACGAACAGATTAATTGGTTATGTGGTTGAACTGTTATGAATAAAGCTATTTTGGTTGAATGGAATGAGATAAAAGAAAGCATAAAAAATACCAATACTATGCTATATACAAAAATTGAAGATATTGATGATGATTTGCCTCCTTTAGTTAAAGCTTCATATACATATGGCGAACATATTATTGAAGATAGTAAATTTATAAATAACTTACCAATAATGGAGCAGCAGTTAGGGTATGCTGATATCCCAATTTTTATGCCAATTGCTAAACAGCTTTCATATTACCGCTATAATGTTTATGAAGAAATGTTTAAACCTGGCTTTATCTGCGGGCTCGATATTTTTAAATCTGATAAAAACAGAATTAATGATGAAAATATGTATGCTGGTTCATTATCTGTTTTTTTAACTGAAAAATTTTCTAACTATTCTTACTTTGAAAAGCTAACTAAAGAATACAATCACGAGTTTCATATCCCAAAAAGCCACAAAGAGCATACAATAGTCTTTAAAGAAATTGTAGATTTAGATACAAACCTACAAGAAAATTGGCAGGCAGAAGTTATCATTTTTACTAAAACTTGGTATGAGAAAATCATGCATAATGATAAATATAAAGGGCTAAAAGAGTTTTTGATTTCTGAGATTGGTGAGAGATTAAGGTATTCCTCGAATTTGTATTTTGAATATGCCGACATGAGACAAAGACTTTCTGGGTTTTTAAAATTAACTAACTATAAATTGCACATACATCAATTAGAGCTACTTGAGCAAGTTATCAATATTCAAAATGGATTCGCATTAGGGTATCGCTCATTGATTAGTGAAGATGCATTTCCATTGAAAATGATGAAAGAGGTTCTTGAAATGCATTATTTAAAGTCAACGATGGCTTTATTTATGAAGCTGTCTCACATTTACGCATCTAACGCGCCAATTTATTATTCATTGGGTAATATGCAGTTAACTTTAGGAAATGAGACTTGTAGTAACATGAAAAGTCACCTTCAAGAGCTTCTTAACTTAAAGTTTATATTAAATAACTTATTAAAAAACGATCAATATGATCTCATGGGCGATTGTCAATTAAATTATTATCACCCCTTTGTTGATAAGCAAGATAATAATATCCAGCATCCAAAGTATATTGAGAATGATGCCGCTATTAACGCTACTAATCCTGTTAATTGTAATTATAAGTCAAGTTTTTGGAGAGGGTTGATACAAATTAACTCTTAAAATAATGGAATTAATTTATTAAATTTTTTTATAAGGTTTCTATCTTTCTCTTGATCAACTAATCAGATATCTCACAAGGAATAAAATTTATCCAATATTGCTAAAAAGCATAAATTATTATACGAATTTGTATGGTATATTGTAATGAACGTCCACATTTGAAGTGTATTGAGCAAGTAGCTTTTGAGTATGGTATGAATTTGATGTATAACTAACAAATAAAACTAATGATAGTAATAATGCTGTGCAAGTGAATGATTTTAACATGGTTTACCTCCAAGGGTTATAGTATTTATTTATACCTTAATGATCTTTATTAAAATTATCCATCTTACCGCGGTATTGTATCAGAGTCTGTTGTGTATAATTCCTTGGTGATTGAATATTAAACTATTGATAACGTAGCAAAAAATTGGTTTTTATAATCTGATTCACACTACACACATATAGCTAATACTTAACGGTTTGGTTTTTTTAATAGATAACAATAATATTTATTTGGCTATCAAGTATATTCAATCAACAGCAAACTAAAACGGGTTAGCTATATAACCTTTTAAACAGTACCTATATCTTTAATATATGCAATATGGCTGCTCGCTAATAGTAAATTGCTACTAAGGTGGTGATTAGTATATGCAGCAATATAACTTTCGTTTTCTGCAACAAATGCCTGTGAGTTACCAGCTAAATATATACTAGATAAGATAATTGGTGTTAATAAAAATGTGTAAAATATTTTTTTAGTATTCATGGTTCTCTCCTGATTTTATTTTCAACTACATAGTAATATCCCTTTCCATTTAAAACAATATCCAGAACCTTGTCTTACATGGTATTTTTTAAATTAAAACTATTATTATCATATAGTTATACTGATTTTTTTGGTTTGAATATTATCATTCTTATTTATAAGTTAAATATTAATCAGTTTTAAAAAATTCTATTTACAGTTTAGCAAGTAACGACTATATTGTCGGACTTTTAAGCACAGGAAATACATATGAATTGTTTAGATAATTTTAAAAAATGGCAGAGTCAGTCAATATTGTTTGCTTGGATGGTCTGTATCATAGCTGCATGTTTTTACAGCTATGATATATTTATCCGAGTAGCTCCTAGTGTAATGATGTCAGGCTTAGAGAAAGACTTTCATATTGGTGCATCATCTTTAGGTTTTTTGAGTGCAGCGTACTTCTATGCATATATCATTTTTCAATTACCAGCTGGAATTATTATAGATAAATTCAATGTAAGGTGGGTAATCTCAACTGCCATGTTGTTGTGTATACTGGGTAATTTGTTATTTTCTGTCGCCAACAGTTTTGAAATGGCTTTTTTAGGAAGAGTTTTAATGGGTATTGGTTCTGCATTTGGGTTTATTGGTGCAGCGAAAGTTGCTTCAATATGGCTACCTAATCGATTATTTTCACCTTTTATTAGTATAACTGTGTTTATAGGGACAATGGGTGGATTAGTTGCGGATACTGCCTTATCAGCACTAACGCATAATCTTGGCTGGAGGCTTGGTAATAACGTATTCACTTTAGTCGGCATTATAATATTATTGTTAATGGTGGCCTTTATTAAAAATAAATCTAACACATCGCAACAAGCTATAGAGAAGCACCATTCTTCATCTTTAAAAGCTCAACTTATTATGTTGTTAGGCTTGTTCAGGAGTTTTAAGTTCTGGGTGAATGCTATTATAGGCGCTGTACTGTTTGTGCCTATAAATGTTTTAGCTTCGCTCTGGGGTGTTGGTTTTATACAAGCTAAAATGAATATTTCTTCTACTGTGGCAGCTGATGTTAATTCATTACTATTTCTTGGTAGTGCGATTGGTTGCATTGCAATTGCAATCATTTCAGCTTATACAAATAATTTTAGAAGGCTCATTATTATAAGCAGCGTATTATTAACCGTATTCTCAATTATTGTAATATATGTGGCTCTTCCAATGTGGTTGTTTGTAACTATATATTTTTTACTTGGTTTTTCGGTAGGTGCGCAAACGTTAAGTTTTGGTATCGGAAAGTTTTTTGCTCCTCAAGAGGCCACTGCAACAGCAGTTTCCGCAGTGAACATGATTAATAATTTAGTAGGATCAATACTTTTACCATTATTTGGATTAATTCTTGCAGTCGTTGCTAATCACCATGTTGCTGGCCAAGCATACTCATTACATAGTTATTATTTTGCAATGCTTATGGTGCCTTTATTAACATTACTATGTATACCTCTATGTTATTACATACCCAAAGAGATTGAGTAAATAATATGTTCAAAAATACGTAGAATAATTTATAGGCAGGAGTATTCTTTATTAAGTTTTTTTGTAGTTTAATGGCTATAGAAATACAGCTTTGGATTTAATAAATGACCAAAAATAAAATATCAAAATATACATCAATATCAATAATTTTTTTAATATCGTATTGGTTGATTTCTTGTATTCTTGTGTCCTATCATTCTGAACAATTAGAACAAAGCCAGCTTAGTTATTTAGCAAATAATGCGCATTATCATAGTGTTGCGTATTTGTATGAAAAAAGTAATATCCAAAATGCATAATTTTTTGTTTGATACAGTTAATTCCAACTCACCTATGTTTATGTAGCTTCCTTTTCTGGTTAGTTTATCTTTATTGCTCTCATCCGTTTTAATGCAAATGATATCCTTAGTCAATACCTCATAATCCAATGGGAATGGTTGTATAATCATAGTTAATGACTACTGCTTAATTTGCTTTAACCCTAATCCAAGCACTTCCTTTCTGCTTATATCAATAAAAACTTTATAGAAATATTCCTTATCGTGTAGCCTAATAAAGCTATTGGGGTATACAGAGTTTAATTGTTCAATTAATTTAGATTGTAATAAGTGGGCATAACTAAGCCTGTCCTGCTTGGGTAGGTTCTGTATATTTTGGGTATTCCCATTAGAGCTTGGCGAAATAGGGATATAATAGTCAAAAGTTTTTTCCTCAAAGCTGAAACTGTTTTTTGTTTTAATTTTATTTTTTAGCCACTCATCATCTTGTAAAGTGACCGTTTTTAACATGCCTTTCATTAATAGACTGACATCGGCACTCAATTGATTAAAGCCTTTATTTGGTTTAATGAAAACAATAAAAGCACTGACACGGTCATTACGTAAAAGAAAACAATGATGATTGCAATCAATTAAATTATTCATGATTTTATTGAGTTCATAATAATTTAATTGGCAGCTGTAATGGATTTTCATAACAGTGTATTCAGTTTTATATTTTTTATTCTCTTCTATTTTTTCTAGAAAGGTGAAAATATTGCATATGTTCTGTTTTTTCGAGTATTTATCTTCATGTTTCGGTAAAAAATTAGGTAGTAATAGCCAACAAACTACAACTAGAAAACCACCGATTAGAATTGCAAGCTGACTCCAAACGGTTATCAACGGCAGATACAATAACAATATGATTATTCCAATATAAAAAGCTGCTGAGATAATTAATTTATAATAGAAATGTTGCGTATATATTCTTATTTGAATATAGGAGAGAACTGCTCTTATCAGAAAAAAACAAAATAAATAGACCATGAATGTTACGTTAAATTTAAAATTTAATTCAATCGGTAGTGCACATAAAGTATAGATAATTGAAGTAAAAACCATGAGAGAAAAGTAACTTTTACTTACCTTATGATATAAATTTTTTTCCCATTTATCTTGAATGCGCTTTAAATCAAAATATTGTAGTTTTGACATTGAATAGCTGGTCATTATAAGCGGGATAATTGCATACAAAGTGTATAACTGCGCATTGAATGTCCATAAAAATAAAGTGATAAGTAGCAAACCTTCTATTTGGAATAGTGAATAAGTAGTGCCGGCTAAAAATCCTTCCCAGTGTAATACACGGTTCACTTTTAAGAGGTATTCTTTTAAGGGTAAAAAATTAAACTTTGCTTCTTGAAGCTTCTTAAGCATTTTAATAACAAATAAATATGAAAAAAATACAGACACCAAAGTATTTACTAATTGCGAAATAATGATTGACCAGATTCCAAGTACAGGCCAAAGGCTTAACATAATTGCTATGCTAATAAGCGTTGGACCTATGATGCCATAAAACGGTTTAAATACGCGTTTTCTACCATAAATACTTGAGTGGAGCACACGTAAAGGAAACATTAAAAAGAGTTCTATTGAGGTAATAATAATATATAAATTGTAGAACCACTCAGTATTGGGTGTAATGTTGTCGCTAATATTAATTGAGAATGAAAATATGAGAAATAAAATAAGCAGAATACCACCTAGAAAAATCCCCCAGAAACTCCATATTTTTCTTTCTTCGATAATTTGACTTACCTTTGATTTCCCCCAAGATTTAACTCTGCCTCTAAGTACTTCGGTATATCCCCAAAAGAAAGCGCTTAAAATAAAAACAATGAGTTTAATGAAAAAGAGGTCTAGAATCAGCTTATGGGCTTGACTGTGAAAAAGTAGATTAACTTCAATAAAATGATAACAAAGTGAGATTAATGTGGTGATAAAACTATACCGATAGCGGTATATTACATAAGCCGAAGATCGGTTACCCCAAACTGCTTGTGATATCGAGATAACCTTGTCTTTCTTACTCGTTTCTTGTGTGAGCCATTTCTTTATATTAGGGTTCTCAGTCAGCATAATCTATTCCAGGATTATTTTTAATCTGACATAGTGATATTAGTCCAAAATTATTTCTGAGTGATTTGTATGAGACTTCCCTGAAGCATTTAGTAGAACGAATATTTGTGAGCATCATAGCAATGTTATAGGCGATGAAGTAATCAGTATCTTTTAAAATGCTTCTGTCCGTAGTATTACTCAATAGTCGTGTAAGCTTGCTTCTATTTTCACGCAACATTTCTGTTAAGGCGAAATTAACTGCATTAACTAGATTTTGAATTCTAGTGGAATTATTTTTATCTTTGATAAAAGAACTTAGGTTTTTTATGCGATATCTTAGCTCTTTCTTAAGTTTCGATATTTGTTTGTTGTTTAGACTTATTTCGCCAGTTCTTTTAACTAGCAAACCAAGGTATTCTATATAGTGTTTATGTTCGAAATAATCATGGATATTAGATTTACTACCAGAACGGGTTAAATAAATATATTGGTCTTTTTGAGGTTGGCGAGTTAATTTTAGTTCTTCTAGGTTTTCAGACAGTAATTTATTACCAAGCGCAAATTGATCATAGTCTGTAGACATCCAAATAATGTCGTCACCATAACGAATATAAAAAGCATTTTTGAAGCTTCTCATCATAATATCAGTTTCTCTTAAATAAAGTGCAGCAATAAATGTTGAGATAGGGCGACCCATCGGCACGCCTGTTCTAAATTGAAATTCAGCACCATCGGGTGTAACCGCGATCGGTCGAAAAAGTTTAGATAATATTGATCTAGTTTGTTTTTCTAATTTAGCTGTTTCATCGGGATGATTTAAAAAATTTTCTATTTTTGGCCAGAGGGGTGAATTGGAATCAGTTGGTATACTATCTGTATAATTTGAGATATCGGTACGCAATACATACCAAGGTCTATCACGCTCACTTTGGCGTAATTGTTTGCTAATCTCTTTCAATGCTTTTTCAGGTGATTGCCCTGGAAAAAAACCATAAACTCCTGGTAAGCCATAATCTCTTAATTGTTTGATAAGGCATTTAGATACCGCGCTTTCATAAATATCTTCTAGGGTTGGTGCAATGTAAACGGTTCTGAGTTTGTTGCCTCTTTTTACTTGGCGAGCTTTTATGGCCGAAAAATCAAAATTTGGATCTTGAATCAAATTAGATAGATGCTTTGCTAGAGGCTTCTTATTTCTCTGGAGTTGTTCAAAATGCATATCATTCAAACCTTTTGTTTGGTTTGAAATAGGGCCCAAAGACAGCTTTTCAATTGCTCGATCAATAGCTGGATAAAATGTTTCAGGATCGCTTAAACGCTTAGTTAGCCAATGCATAATAATCTAATACTTAACACATTCATTATTCTGGTCTTTCTTAAATAATGCTAAGGTTAAGTGTGGTTTATGGTTGTTTTTAAAATCATATGGATTCAGCCCTATTGATTCATAATCATCTTGGGTAAACTTCACATTTACAAAATAGACCACTTCACGTGTGTGAGAATGTTTTAAAATAAATGTTATGACTGCTACGGATGTATAATCAATATGAATTTCTTTACCTATATTATCTTCGAGTATTTGCATTTGCTTGCTAGAGCCATTTTTCAAAATCGTAATATGCCAGCCAACAGAGTTTTGTGAAAACTTGAAACATCTTCGATCTTCTGGGAGAATTTTTTGGTGCAGTAATGCTTTAATATCTTGGGTGATGGTCTTATCTTGAGGTACTTTTAAATAATAATAGTTATGGTTATTAGGGTCTCTTTGAATAGAAACGGTATTAAAATTTTCATTTAGCAACTCAATAATCTTTGGGGCATTAATCGGTATTGGTTGGTTAATGGGGAGGTTATTATTGTCGCAACTCGCTAAAAATAGGATGCAGGAATTTATTAAGAAAATTATGATTAATCTTTTCAATATTCCCACAGTAAATTACCCATCGTATATTAAAATATTTTTAGGATATAGCATGGAAATAACCCGTCAAAATATGACTACATCGAGCCGCAGCTCCTCAGTAGATCAAATTGATACCTAATAGAATAAATTTATTAAGTATGAACATGCTATATCCTAAAAATGTTTTCTCTTTAGAATTATATTTAGTGTAGCCTTGGAGTGTATGATTTTCCATTTTGTCTGTTTATGTTATATGGATACGCTTTTATTTTAAGGTATTAGATTTAAGGTTAGGACAAAAATTATTTCATTGTATATCAAGCTAAGCATAATATAGGAGGAAGGTATGAGGATTACGCTTAGCTATTGATATATTTTATATTGCGAGTGATTATGATACTTGGTTTACAAATAGGTATTTTGTTTTATTTGTGATGCTGATAGGGCTGCCATTACTATTTGTTGCATAGAGTTTTACAGAAGTATAATCAGAGCTTATTTTTGGTAAGTTTATCACTTCTAATCCATTTTCAAAAGTTGGCGAAGAAGCTTGCTCTAGTTCAACAGGAACGCCTTTCTTGTCTAAATATGCAACATAAAAACTATATTGAGAAAGACTGCTATCTAAATTCACTGCAGTTTGTTCCCAAGATATTTTATTATCACCAAGTGTTAAACAGCTAGCGTTATCTTCAGTGACATAGCCTGACTTACATATAGGTGATGTAAATGCAAAGTCATTAATCGCTGGTGTTACAAGGTCATCTTGATCTGGAACAATTTCATTCCAATTTTCTACTTGTGGAAATAGGTTAGGCAATAACTGTTCATCGCTAGGTGTTGAGCTATCTGCAAGGGTTTCGTAAAAACTAGAATCGTATATCTTCTTGCCAGCATTGTAGCCGTTTTCTTCTAGTTGGTCATGACTGCCTTCCCATCTAATAAACCCTTTTGACACTAAGCTAGTTAAATAGTCTTTATCAATATTGTTAGCATTCGCCTTTAAGTATTCATTAACAAGATACATTTCAGATTGTACGCCAGTTCTGTCTTTACCATGACTACAGTGAACATAAAATATAACAATTTCATCACGTGCATTTTTAGCTAAAAAGTCTGTTGATTTATTTGTTAGCGAAGCAATTTCTGGCTTGATTTGGTTTTTACCTAAATTAAAAATTAATTGGGTTTTAATTTGGTAATCGTTTCCATTCTCATCGGTAAAGCTCATTGTGCCATTTTTTTCTGGTGAGTATAAATCTTCACCATTTTCAAAACGCGCTTTGAAAAAATCTTTCGCTTCGTCTTTTGTTTGCATGTTACTAAATAATTGAACTTCATTGTCATTATGAAAGCCATTCAATTTAACATTCACAATTTTAATTTTTCTGACTTCACCTGAGTTAAAGTCTTTTTGCCAATCAACTGGATCTGCTTGTTTAATAGAGTTGATCACTGTTTGTAAAAATTGATCATCATTAATGTTTTTAACATCATCAATATTGCTGCCTCTAACAATAAAATCAACTTGGTTGTTTACGTGTAAAGGTGTTACTAAAGAGGTTCTGTCATTGTAATATTCAGCTTGAGCAGGTGTGGTCAAAAATAATGGGCTAATTGCACTAGCGACTAAACCAAAAGTTAAAATTGTTTTTTTAAGATTAAGTTTCATAAGACACCTCGATATTGATTGTTCAAATTTCGAGCTAATGATCGCACAGGCATTCAGCTTTGTCAGCTCATCTTTTGTCACGAAGTGTCACAGTTGAATTAGCTTTAAATTATATGAATAAGTCTTTCAATTAAATCGCATATCTTCATAAATGTACTGAGTACACCAATAGGCCCAGTTTTCTTTTACCATATTTTATTTATGTCATTATGTAATCAAGTTTAACGAGGAATATAAATATGAAACTTAAAAAGCTGATTACATTATTAGGCATAACATTAGCAACTATCACTTCTGGTCAGGCATTTTCGGATACTGCAGTAGATTCATCGCAAAATGATGGCAGTAATGAAATAGGCTACAGACTGGGTCAAGGTTTTTATGAGAATTCATTAAAGCAGACTTACTCTTGTTTTAGTGTTACTAATGGTGGAACTATGGTTGGTGGTATTCAATCTGATTCAGGAAGTGCATTTATTTATAATCAGGATACTTTCTCAAATTCACTTGATGTGCAGGGTGGGATTGATCTTTCATTCGCTGTAGTTAATACCAATTTTAATTTAGGTTATGACTCTGAGAATTTGAATAACTCTACTAACTTAACATTTTGGCAATATACAGAAGCCTATAGAGCTCATGAAATTAATAATCCTGGTGAAGACTTAGTATTAACCAAAACGGGTCAGAGAGCTTATGATAAAATATTGGATGCTTTTGATAAAGGAGATAAAGCTTCACAAAATGATGCAATCGATGATTTTATTCAAACCTGTGGAACTTCTTATATTGACTCTTATAATGAAGGTTCCAGAGTTAGTACCGAGATAGATCTACAAGCAGATTCATCACTAACTAAGGATGAAATTTCAGGCAAGTGAGG
>JAOMSY010000047.1 GCA_028355575.1 Francisellaceae bacterium
AAATGAAAAAAAATATACCTGCCTCCGTTGTTGATCAAGCTGAAATTGGTAGGGAGTAGCGCCAAATGGAAATACCAAAGTTAATTGCGCATAGAGGTGCGAAATCTCTAGCACCAGAAAATACAATGATGGCTTATTCACAAGCTGTTAAAAATGGCATCAACTGGATTGAGTTGGATGTTCAGCTTTCAACTGACGGCGAAGTCTTTATTTTTCATGATGATGATATGGAGCGTTTGGCCGGTGTAAAGGGTCAAGTGACTAATTTGTCTATCAATGAAATAAAAGCTTTAGATGTGGGTTCTTGGTTTGACCCAAAATTTAAAGGTGCGCAAATCCCAACTTTTGATGAATATATTGCCTGGATGAGAAGAAATCCGAAAGTATTTACTGATATCGAAATAAAATGTAAGCCTGATCCAGATGTGATATACGAGACGACCTTAGCGAAGCAAGTTATTGCTAAGCTTGAAAAGTATCCTGAATTATTTTCACGCATATTAATTGCCAGTTTTTCATTAGATGCTTTAAAAGAAGTACGTCGGCATTCTGATAAAGTGCCACTAGCAATGAATGTTTATATTAAAGACTGGAAAGCTGAGCGTGATGTTTTTATCCAGAAGAAAGTTAGTACTTTTTTAGAGTTAAATTGTGCTGCATTAGTGATAAATGATGATCAGATATCTCAGCGAAGAATCAACTTAATTAAAAAGTTTTGTAATCGTATTCTATGCTATTCATTAACAGAATTTAGTTATGAGCGAGCCTATGAGTTATTTAGGTGGGGTGCAAATAGTCTCTTTGTAGATGATGTAACCATTCTTAACAACCGTCAATTACCTACAAGGCCTAGGGTGGGGTTATTAGCAACTGGTACCGAGTTGACACAAGGAGATGTTACCAATACTAACTCACCACAAATTGCATCTGAGTTATATAGCTCTGGCATTCCAGTCGGTACTCATATCATTAGTAATGACTCTCAGTATGAAATGCATAAGAATCTGGAAGTCTTGTTAAGTGAACATGACGTTGTTATTACAATTGCTGGTTTAGGCCCAACAGAAGATGATATGACTCGCAATGTGATTGCTGAAGTGGTGAATGTTCCCCTTGTGTTTCATGAGGAAAGCTGGCAAAGAATTATTGATTATTTGGCGCCTCGTTTTGGGCGTGAAAATATTCCAGAAAATAATCGTAGACAGGCTTTTTTTCCAGAAGGGTCAACAATAATGCCTAATCCAATTGGTACTGCTGATGGTAGTTATATTCCATTTGTAGATAGAGATAATCAGTTGAAACATATTTTTATGTTACCTGGTCCGCCAAAAGAATGTATCTACATGTTTAAAAATCAGATATTACAAGAGATTAAAAAGATATTAGCACCTACAGAAACATTAAATTATAAATGGTTGGTAATGGGTGTTTCTGAATCTGGCGTTGCTATGGAAATCAATAATGCAATTAGTCAATTTAATGAGACATTCTCATATCGAGCAGTGTATCCATATATTGAGCTAAAATACCATTGCGATGCTAAGAAAAAGAAAAGAAAACAAATTATTAAATCAATAGAATCAAGTATTAAGCCTTATTTGGTGAGTAGTAATGGCATTACTGCATCTGAACAGTTAATTAGCTATTTAATGACTGGTTTTATTGAAATCAATATTAGTGATGATGCGACGCATGAAGCGTTTCGATGCCATATTATTAATCCTGATACACTGGTTAAAATGAATGTTGGTAATAAGCGTTATAAGCTTTCTATAGCAATAACAGGACTACAGAAATATTGGCTAGGCCAACAAAATGTTAATGATACTTTGTCATTAAGTATTAATTTAACTGATTGCTTACAAGAGAGAAGCTATAAGCGTAAGGTTGTTACTTTGGTTTATGTCAAAAATAATATGGCAATTGAGTTTGCAAAAGAATGGATTTGTTGGCAAATAAATAAAATGATTAAAAAAAGGTGTGATATTGATGGATAATAAAAAGTCTTTAGTTGGTATTGTAATGGGTTCTCAGTCTGATTGGGAAACAATGAAAAATGCGACAGAAACCTTGGCAAAGCTTAATATACCTTACGATGTTCAAGTGGTATCTGCACATAGGACACCTGACTTATTATTTGATTATGCTGAAAAGGCAGAGTCAAATGGATATAAAGTTATTATTGCTGGGGCAGGGGGTGCCGCTCACTTGCCAGGTATGATGGCTGCTAAGACCCATGTGCCTGTTTTAGGTGTTCCAATTCAATCAAAGGCGTTAAGTGGTAAAGACTCATTGCTGTCTATTGTTCAAATGCCTGCGGGTATTCCTGTTGGTACGCTAGCTATTGGCAGAGCTGGTGCAATAAACGCTGCTTTATTCGCTGCTGCTATTTTAGCAAATGAGTTTGATTACATAAAACAGGCACTTAAAGGCTATAGGCAACAACAGACTGATAGTGTTTTATCTAATTTGAACCTTGAATAAATAATCCCTTTATATGTGTATACATTTTGCAGGATAGAAATCAATTAAGCTGTTTTTAAGTATTAAAGGAATAAAACTCAAATCTTTTAATTGACAATAATCCACAATATGGATACCATTTTACAACGTCGTCGGAGCATAGCGCAGCTTGGTAGCGCACTTGTTTTGGGTACAAGGGGTCGGGGGTTCGAATCCCTCTGCTCCGACCACTATTTTAGTGGTGCTCGACGATTGGTTTTGTGCCCGTAGCTCATTAGGATAGAGCATCGGCCTTCTAAGCCGAGGGTAACAGGTTCGAATCCTGTCGGGCGCACCAAAATTATGGTGGTCGTAGTTCAGTTGGTAGAGCGCCAGATTGTGATTCTGGTTGTCGTGGGTTCAAGTCCCATCGATCACCCCAAATTTGCGGACGTGGCGAAATTGGTAGACGCACTGGATTTAGGTTCCAGCGCCGAGAGGTGTGGGAGTTCGAGTCTCCCCGTCCGCACCAAAACCTAATAAATTAACCAGCCTTGTGTTGGTTTTTTTATGCCTGAATTTTCTTAAATTGCCTAAATTATTTATTCAAAAACTTTAAATTCTTATCCCAAAAAAGCAATTTTTCTTTGAATATTTGTGTTCTTGGTGAATGATATTTATCCCTAAAAAAGCGTAAAAACGGGTCACCGTTATAATTGCCCTCAAATGACCTTAAATAACGTTAAATGACATTAGGCAAATTTAACACTGCTCCCAACTACCATCGGCCATACTCTATGGTCAAAAATTTATTGAGATTTTAAAAACAGTGTTTTCATGAGCCTAAATTAGCAAGTTTTGGTGACCTGAGTGTATAAAATAGAACCTTATTTTGTAATTCTGGATCTAATATACAAAACGGGTCACAAAGATATATGACGACGATTGGTTTCTTGTTACTTCAAATGACATCTCGGGAACGTGTCTTAATCTTGAACTACCTTTGACTTTATGATTGAGTCAATTTTTTGGTAATTTGCTATACTTTCCATAAGCATTATTATGCTACGCAAAAGTTAACTTGTCGGTGCCATCTGATTTCAGGTTTGATTTGTCTTAATCTTGAATATTTATTGGGGTAAGGCAAGTTCACTCTATAGTGCAGGTTGATCAATAAAAGAATTTAAATAGTCTTAATACGAATACATTAAATATTGGTTATTTTGTGAGTTTGGTAAATTTATAATTTTAGATATACCCGTGGGTAAGACCAGTTATAACAATGATTTTGAAACTCACAATATTGGTGACTAATATTGTACATTATCGTTGTAAAACCCTAATAGACTTGTTCCTGAATAAAGAAATATCCTGACACACCCTTACAAATAAAAAATTATTTCTACAATTTTGAATATGGCCATCTACTTCATTTAGCATTGTTAGACTTAAACCGTATTCTCAGTAATAACCGTACTTGTTTTGCATTAACAGGCCTATCAATTTCTGCCTTCAATACTTTGCTTCAAACTTTTGAAAGAGAGCTATACCTGATAAGAAAATTAAAACCAAATCGAAAGCGTGCTGTCGGTGCAGGACAGAAAGGCAGCTTACCAACAACCGCAGATAAACTTGCATTTACTTTAATTTACCTAAAAGTTTATCCAACTTATGATGTCCTTGCTGCACTGACTTCTCGCTCAAGAGGCAAATGCTGTGAGTCGATACAATTTCTATTACCTGTACTGGAAAAATCACTGGGTAAGTCTTGTGTATTACCTGAGCGCAAAATCACATCTGTTAATGAGTTTTTCCACCAGTTTTCAGATATTCAAGATTGCTTTATTGATGGCGTTGAGCGTCCAGTTCAAAGACCTAAATCAAGTAAACAGCAACGCAAATTATATTCAGGTAAGAAAAAGAGTCATACACGTAAAAATATCATCTGCTGTGATGATAAATGATGAGGAAAGGATTCATAAAATACTATCAGACCGCTGGATAGGATATCCGACAGCAACAAAATATTTACAAAGATTAGAAGATTTATTTCACTCGCCATCAAAACAGAGAATGCCAAATCTGCTTATCATAGGCCAAACGAATAATGGCAAATCTATGATTGTTGAGAAATTCAAAAGAATGCATCAGCCAGTGAGTAATGATGAATATGAATATATACCAGTGTTGGCAATACAAATGCCTTCAGACCCTTCAATAATAAGATTTTATACTGCAATCCTTGCAGGATTAGGTGCACCATTTTTAATTAAAAGTAGATTGGTAGACATTGAACAGCAGACATTAAGAATATTAAAGTTGGTAGGTGTTAAAATTCTCATCTTTGATGAGTTACATAATATCTTGTCTGGAAATGGTAAGGTACAAAGAGAGTTTCTTAATGTATTACGCTTCCTTGGTAATGAGTTAAGAATATCATTGGTTGGTGTTGGGATAAAAGATGCATACTTGGCAATACAATCTGATCGTCAACTTGAAAATAGGTTTGAACCAATGGTTCTGCCAACTTGGCAGGTAAACTCTGATACCTGTTCTTTATCGGCAAGCTTTGCTTCTTCTTTTCCTTTAAAAAAAGCTTCGTATATTGCAACAATGGAAATGGCTCAATATTGCTTAGCGAGGTCAGAAGGAACTATTGGAGAATTAGCTTCCTTACTTACTAGTGCTGCAATAGAAGCGGTAAAAAGTGGAGAGGAAGCAATAAATGAAAATACACTTAAAGCATCATCTTATATTGGCCCAACTCTCAGAAGGCGACAATTCGAACGTGAAATCTTATAATGCAAAAATGGCCAATACATCCTTTACCTTTGAGTAATGAGTCTTTATCAAATTGGCTACATAGGATTGCTGCAGAATATTCTGTACCTATTAATGATTTATTAAGTTTAAGTTTAGGTTGGAATGACGGAATAGATTCTATTGAAATTAACCCTTCTGATAATGTGATCCAAAATATATCTAAAAAGTCAGGTCAAAAATTATCAGTATTGAGAAATATGACTATGGCTTATTTAGCGCCTTGGATTGTTGATAGTCTTAAAATTGATAATAATGATTTTGTAACATATGTTAACCAATTTCCTGTATTGCTGAGCAAAGGTGTGGATGATACTTTTGCTTCAGAAAACTGGGTACCTTGGAATCTAAATAATCCTTTGAGTCGAGTTTGTCCAATATGTATAGAGGAGAATAATGGTGAAATTAAATCAGGTTGGAGGTACTCATTCCTCCTTACATGTAATATACATTCTTTTAGATTAAAAAAGGCAGGAATTATTAAAGGTAAATTCAAGTTCAATATTATTGAGGAAGAGGTTGCAATAACAGATAGTCTTTTGGAAATGGATAGGAAGTCTTGGCAGGCATTAGATACTGGTGAAGTGATTCTAAAAAATAGAAAAGTTAATTGTGCAATATGGTTTAGAGTATTGCGTCGTATTGTACATGAGTTATCCATTTCGCCATCACGTTGCGGATTAAAACAATCCGAAATAATAAAAAAATATGGAATGACTCACCATATAAAAAAGAGTCAGTATTATCTAGGTGGAAGTCATTTGAGGATCTAAAAGATATAAACCAACAAAAATTACTTATAGCTGCATCTACTGCAATAGAATTACTAGAGAAGGAAATAATCAAGCCAGGTGGGGAATATGGTTATATGTTTATTTCACCAAAACCTGAGAAAGTATTTGACGGTGTCCGAGAATATAATCCTTTAAAAGATGCTGCAAATGAAATGAAAAGACTACTTAAGTTAGCAAAAACAGATATGCAGGTTGCAATAGATTTATTCTTTCTAGCGCTTGGTGGTAAGACTGATAGTGAATCAGTTGCTAATATTAAAACCATGATGCTTAATTCTGGAATTCCTGATAGCTTTTTTGAACATGTTGATAGATTGATAGTATTTAATCAAATTTGAATATCTTATTTGTCACATATTCATTTTATAGTAATCATTTACAGATCATAGTATATGTGACTTGTTATGTGACACCATTTGACTTTGATTAGGTTGCATTTCAAAATGTCACAAATACGACAGTTTAAGTGACAGTGAAATGCTTATAGGTTACATGCGAGTTTCAAAAGCAGATGGTTCTCAAACAACCGACTTGCAAAAAGATGCTTTACTCGAAAATGGTGTCAGCGAAAATAATATTTATGAAGACCACGCTTCGGGTAAAAAGGATGATCGTCCTGGCTTGCAATCTTGCTTAAAAGCTTTAAGAGCGAGCGAAGATACTTTGGTTGTGTGGAAACTGGATCGCCTAGGTCGAGACTTAAGGCATCTGGTAAATATTGTACATGATTTATCAGATAAAAATATTGGACTAAAAGTCTTGACTGGTCATGGTGCTGCAATTGATACAACAACCCCAGCGGGTAAAATGATTTTTGGTGTCTTTGCTGCGCTAACAGAATACGAAAGAGCTTTAATTTCTGAACGCACTAAAGCTGGACTAAAAGCTGCAAGAGCCAGAGGAAGAAATGGTGGCCGCCCACATAAAATAACGAAAGCTAAATTACGTTTAGCTATGGCTGCTATGGGAAACCCTGAAACTAAGGTTAATGAATTATGCAAAGAGCTAGAAATCACAAGACAAACTCTATACCGACATGTTTCGCCAGATGGTAAATTAAGAGTTGATGGCACAAAACTTTTAGAAATTTGAAGTGAACAAAGAAAACTATTTTCAACTCAAAATATATACGTGGGGGTTCAACGAAAAAACAACAAGGTCTTGTTAAGCCTGAATTTAACCAATAATGGCGTGTTAACCATATTTTGAAAGGAGTGTCTTGTATTCCTTTTCACGTAACTTGCGTAGCTTCAAACAGGCATCATAATACCTTCTGTCTTTGACAACTTCCAAGTAAGCGGCTTTGCCCCTACCTTTTGCTTCCATGTTAGCCGAGAAGCTATGGTTTGAACTGTTTTTTACAAAGTCAGCCTTCGATTCAATATAAAGCTCAGGAAGAATAGAATCACGTTTTATCTTGATGATATCCTTTCTTGCCATGGCAATCCCATTGTAACCAGTTATGTTGATTTGGGATTCATCAGATCTCAAAAAGGTGGTAATAGCGCTATTTGTGCACTTAGCATCTGGCATTTCCCAAGAAAAATCTTTTACATCGTCACATAGTTCTACTTCTAGTTGCTCCAATCTCATTGATGCTAGAGGCTGCAAGAGCCAATCTTTGTCATCAAGAAGGTCGGAATAGTTCATGAGATTACGTACTATAGCTGACACAAAGGAGGGGTGTTTAGCCCCTTTGTTTAGAGAAGTATCTAAAAATAATTTTTTGGTGCCATCAGAAGCGGACCATTTGGAGTCACATGTATTTCTAGCCAATGGAAGGATGGTGGATAGGAAGCTACATCCACCACCCCAAGAGTTTTTTTGTTGGCAAACAGCTTTGACACAAATATCAAGCAATGCACTGCGATCAATATTAGCACTTTGATTTTCTGCTAACTCTTGGGACACTCTGACTGCGGTAGCCCCAGTCAATTTAGATAATATTTTTTCACATGATTCAGATATATTATCCCAGTCAAAATGATTAATTGAGAGTGTTAAGATTTTAATGGCATCATCATATTGGTAACCTGATTCTAGCCCAGCCACCAAGCGCTCACACGCCATATTAAGTAGGTTATTACAAAGTTCTACATCGTTTACTTCAATAGCTAAAGTAACCAGCTTATGCAAAGTACCATTACCATTTTTTCTATATTCATCATTCCAGTGGTTTATTGCGTCCTTTTGACAAAAATTAGTATTAAAGTCATCCGTAACTTTATTAAGCAACTCATTGAATTTATCCTTAAGCCAACCGCAATCATGGTGTTGTTTAATATCTCTTGCCATTAACAATAAGGTATATGATTGAATACCTAAATCTTTCGAGTATTCGCTATTTTCAGATGAGTACAATGGAGCTAATGCTACTAGATACCTTGAATATGTTGTTTCTTTGGTCGGCCCATAGTTCCCCATGAAGCCTTCAATCTCGTCACTTCCACTGCCCCAGAAATCATCACCAGCATCTTCAAAAAATGTTGAAACAACTTTCTTTTTTCTGATTTCATGTGCCCAGTCAATATGAAAGTTACTGGAAGTGATGCGCTGACCCGTTTCATCATACAATATATCACACTCTGGTTCTGTAGTCTCAATCTCTTCCCAATCAGTAGAGTATTCACCATAACCCACACCATCACTGGTGACTTGATAGCTAACGCGACCAATTAGAAAATATAATTTTTGTTCTAAAGGCAAATTATCATTAATAGCTATTAATGATTCTATAAGATCTCTGTCTTTACCTTTACAGGCAAGAAACCCCATGTCAGATAAAGATTTTTCTGTATACTCGTGATTTAATAGGATCGAGTGTCGCTCTGAACTTAGTGAATTCAGTGCAGGGATTAACTGATTTTTAGCAGAGTCGAGTAAAAATTTATGATGGCTGGCACTAAGTTTTCTTCTTTTTTCTGGTTGAATCAAATTGTATATGAGCGCTAAACGAGAACCATTGGTAATCTTTTCTACTTGATGTTGAACATCTGCATAATGAGCGGCGTAGTATATGCAGAACTCAGAGTCACCTGTATTATTGCCAAAGTCAAATTGGTATTCCTCATCTGCGAATAGGCACTTTAAGGAGCCCCCTGTGCACCTAGAAGGGAGTTGGGCAATCAAAGTCCCAAACATACGGTCAGATTTTTCAGTATCTTGATGATACTTAAAATGGCCGCCCTCACGATATACCAATAATTTAAATAGCTCAGCTTCAACCTGGAAGTTGATCCCCATATCAATTCTAACTTGGTCAACCAGCTGAGATAAGGCTGCATTCCATTTTGGATTTAAAATCTCAATATGGTTAGATTCGAACTCTATGGATTTCCGTACCTCTTTATCGATAACCGTATCCATACCTTTGCCAAATGGAGATGTATTTCCTTCCTCACAAAGCCACTCAAGGTCATGGCCATTAACAGGAAGTGAAATATGTCTACCTTTTACTTGTAGACCTACTTGTACTGGTAGATCAGATTTTCCTCCAATACAGGGTACAGATTCGGAGCTTATAAGCTCTTTTAGTTCTTGAAGAAACCCATTAATGTTTTGCTTGGTCATGATGGATAGTGTCTTATATTTAGGTATTGGTCTATGTTAACTACTTTCATGACATATTAAAATGACCTGTTGCATTATTTACCTTCTTACGACTGCCCAGTTGTTATGCGACAGTATAAGAAATAAACTTTATAGTTTATTTCTTATAAAAGTCTGATGATAATGCCGAGCGCATTGTAAATTTCACTATGATATGAACAAGAAATGCAAGTCTATAAACAACATCCCTATATATATTTTGGAAAATTAGAAAAGAAACATCAATGTGGGAATGACCACTTAGCTTGGGATGATTTCTTTTGGGGTAATTATAAAAACACAAAAAATAAAATATTAGAATTCCTAAAAAAAGCCCTAATATATCTAAATTATGGAAAATGAACCGATCAGATCTGGTCAAATTATAAATTATATTGTGAAGCTATGGCAGCTCATATTGAGGACATGTAATGCTAGTGACATTCACTCTTGAAATCTAGTGACATCAACTTCTGAAAATGACATCTATACGTTTTTATAGTGGTCG
>JAOMSY010000048.1 GCA_028355575.1 Francisellaceae bacterium
CAAAAAAATGTACAAATGGACCAGAAATTGCATACAAGCCGAAAACAACTAGCAAAACATATGCTGGGTAAATTGCAATTCCTGCAAAAATTAACACAATAAAAACAACGACCCGAAAACCAATTTTACCTTTAAGATCAATATCTTTGAAGCTACGATATTTTACATTACTTACCATCATGCCAGAAACATAAAGACTCACAATACCAAGGATGACGGCAAACCATACCCCATCAACATGGTGTTTGTGCGCAACCCAAATAATAGCCGATAAGAAACATGCAGCAGCAGGAACAGGCAAACCAAAGAAATATCTTTTACTGCCCTTACCAAGATTTGCATTAAACTTAGCAAGTCTAAGTGCATTACAGGCTAAAAATATAAAGGAAACAATCCATCCTATCTGAGGAATATCATGCAACGCCATTAAATAGATAATTAAAGCAGGCGCAACGCCAAATGAGACAATATCAGCAAGACTGTCATATTCCGCACCGAAAGTACTCTGGGTATTTGTCATGCGGGCGACTCTACCATCTAGAGAGTCCAAAATAGCAGATATATATATGGCAATAGCAGCCGTAGAGAAATTATGATTTATTGCGGCGACAATAGCAAAAAAACCTGAAAAAATAGCAGCCGTAGTAAACAGGTTTGGTAAAAGGTATATACCAAAATTTTTACTGTCTTCTTGTTTATCTTCCATCTTATTCCCCATTTTGTAAATCTGGTCGTAACTTTTTGGCACCATTCAAGTAAACATGTCTAATGCCTTTTTGCTTAACATCAGTGTTAACATGTAAAAGCACACGTATACACCTTTGCAAGTCCCCAACTACACTAAAATGTTGGACATCTTGTATTGGCACTGTATCAAGCCCCATCACAACCCTCGCAACCCAACCAGGAAACAATGCATCCAGATCATCTGTAATACTAAAAAGAATACTGCAAATATCTTCGATTTCAAAAGAATTCTGATCAAATATAGCCTGGAGAAGCTGTTTCGTCTCTATTGTTATAGATTCTTTGCTATTATCCAAACAAGTTGTTGCGCCTCTTATACCTCTAACACTCATCTGTTTTACCCATGGCTAACTAGTTTAGACTTTAACTTTTTAGGTAACGGGAAGACTATTTTCTCTTCCACACCATCCAGTATTTCAACATCATCACAATTTAAAGACACTTTAAGCCTATCAATTACTTTTTCAACCAACTCTTCAGGAGCAGACGCACCTGCTGTTAGACCAACCGTCTTTCTGCCAATAAACCAACCATCATCAATATCTTGCGGACCATCTATTAGATATGATGGAACACCCAATTTCTCTGCTAATTCTCTTAACCTATTAGAATTTGAACTGTTTTTAGAACCAACGACTAATACAATATCAGACTGCTTTGCCAAGTCTTTTACTGCATTCTGTCTATTCTGTGTTGCATAACATATGTCTTCTTTTTTCGGCGACGAAACAGTAGGGTATTTTTGTTTTAAGGCATCGACTATATCTTTAGTCTCATCAACTGAGAGTGTTGTCTGGGTTGTAAAAAATAAATTCCCAGGATGCTCCACCTTGAGGCTTTCGACATCCTTAATGGATTCAATTAAATATATTTTAGAATATTCAGACTCATATTGCCCTAACGTACCAATTACTTCTGGATGCCCTTTATGGCCAATTAAAACACACTCTTTGTTTTCTTTGCTTGCTCGTTGAACTTCAATATGCACTTTAGTAACCAGCGGACACGTTGCGTCATAAACTTTAAGATGCCGTTTATCAGCTTCTAATTTTACAGCTTGCGATACTCCATGGGCACTAAATATTACAACAGCACCATCTGGCACCTCATCAAGCTCGTCGACAAAAATGGCCCCTTGATTTCTTAAGTCATCAACCACATAACGATTATGTACCACCTCATGCCTCACATAAACAGGTGGCTCTTCTATATTCAAAACATGTTTAACCACGTCTATAGCACGCGAGACGCCAGCACAAAAACCTCGAGGCTGCGCAAGTAATATCTTCACGCTACTATCTCCTTATCCGAGACATCAAGAATGTCTGCCTCTACTAATACCACCTGTCCAGAAAGTGGGTGATTAAAGTCAACAGTTACTTCATTTTCTTCCACTTTCATAATAATTCCCGGCATTTCCTCACCATTAGGTTGGGAAAATGCAACAATAACACCTTCATCTATTTCAATATCTTTCGGGAATCTTTGCTTTGGGACTTGATATATTAAAGAAGGATGATTTTCGCCGAAAGCATCTTCAGGTTGAAGCATTACTTTCTTATGACCACCTATTTCCATACCTACTAATTCTGATTCAAACTTTTCTGAAAATGTTCCCGTACCAACTTTAAACTGAAAATCATCTCCATAATTTTTTGATTCATCTGCGATAGAACCATCTTTAAGTCTAATTTTAAAATTCATTTTTACAAAACTATTCTCATCTACTTTCATTGCTGTTCTTGACCTATGATGTGGTTATATATGAGTATTGTATATAGGTTAATATATTTACGAGACATACACTAGGTGAAGAAAGTAATTATTGGATTATTCATTACCCCCTTATTCTTAATTTCTGGGTGTATGATGACAAAACAAGGCGAAAATCCAAAATCTGACAGCATCATGCCACTAAAGGTAAAAGAACCAACCATTCCTATCGTAAATGCTTATAATGTAAATTTAGCGCAATATAAGCATTTTTTTGAAGAAAATTATTTCCCTGTAAGCGGTGAGTCGCCCACAGGCTATATTATATCATCAACAGAAGGACACAATGTCGTGACCATACGCGATAAAATATATGCCGCCAGTGATGACGAAAACAAAAATCAATTCTCAAAAGGCACCTATTTAATCAGCAATATTGAAAAAGCGATATATGCTACGAAAGAGAAAAAAAAGGTTGTTGGTAAATTATTAAACCCTACCGGAGAGGCGGTATGGATAAAAAATAATGGTGACTTAGCTGTATTAGAAGTTACTAAAAACTTCGAGCCCATTATGGCTGGCAGTCTACTAATTCCTATGAGTGAAGTAGCCGCTCCTATCCCTGAATATGCATTTACCACAACAGCTGACATTAGCGGAAAAGTCTCTTATATCCTTAACGATAGATACACAGCTAATGAGTATTCAAGTGTCATGCTTGATATTGGAACAAACGATGGCATAAAAAATGGCATGATTGTGTATATTTACAAAAAATCGTCAAAATATAAAGACCCCAGAAAGCCTGGCAGAGAAATTGATATTCCAGGCAGCCTGGTAGCGACAGCTGTTGTTTATAGGTCAAGCGCCAAACTATCAATCGCTTTAATCATAAATGATATAAAAGAAGTATTACAAGGATATGAAGTAAGCACGCATGAACGTTAGTCATATACAAGCGCTCATTGCTCTATTAAAAACGCCTAAATTACGTAAACAGAAAATCCTTTCTTTATTGGATAATAATATTGATTTAATTGAGTTTATTAAAGATCCAAATATGTTCTCAGAAATATCGCAAATCAGTTTAGAACATAAGGATCATATTAAAACTATACGGAATGATATCAACAAAATAGCCAAGCCAGAATTAGAATGGATAAATACATCGCCATTAAACCATCTAATTACTTATTCTGACTCAAGATACCCTGAGAGACTAAAAAATATCTCTAATCCACCTCTATTATTGTACATTATAGGTGAACCAAACACATTGTCACTCAAACAGATATCAATTGTAGGCTCAAGAACGCCATCTCAATATGGCAAGCAAAATGCCAAAGAGTTTGCCAAAGCACTATCTAACAAAGGGTATTGCATTACCAGCGGCATTGCTTATGGCATTGATTCAATAGCACATGAAGCCGCTATACAAGCAGAAGGACAAACTATCGCGGTGATGGGAACTGGTATAAATTTAATTTATCCTTCACAAAATAAATCACTAGCTGAAAAAATTATCCATAACGGAGCAATTATTACAGAATTTCCGCTCAATACACCACCAACCAGATTCAATTTTCCTAAACGGAACCGTATAATTAGCGGACTATCTGTTGGTACTTTAATTGTTGAATCATCGATTAAAAGCGGGACGTTAATTACAGCCAAACATGCTATTGACCAATCCAGAGAGGTATTTGCAATACCAGGCAATATCCATCATCCTGAGTCAGCTGGTTGCCACTGGCTGATTCAAGAAGGTGCTAAATTAGTAACTTGCCCTGAAGACATAACTATCGAACTACCCCAACAATTCAATGATATAGAAGGCTCACCAACAATTAATACCACTCATATAAATGATAATAGCCAATCTCTGAGTGAAATTCAATCCAATATTCTTTCACTTATCAACTATGAAATTACGGCATTGGATAGTATAATCGAAGTAAGTGGTTTGCCTGCCGATGAAGCTTCAATGATATTATTTGAGCTGGAAATGAACTCTTTAATTGAAAGTATTCCAGGCGGGTACAGAAAACTTTAACATTAAGGATTAACTTGTCGAATATGAACCCTGACTTAATTGATGCTTTAATTGACATGTTTAATGATTTCTCACAAAGTGAGCAAACTGAATCTCTGATTACGTCTTCAGACTCCATCCATGAAGCCCTGCTAGATTCCGGATTTAAAACCAAAGAAATTAATTTAGCCATTTCTTGGCTAGAAGCATTCGCCATAGGAAACACAGAACAAGATTTTATAAAGGCAAAGCGACCTACTAGCTTTAGAGTTTTAAACCCTAAGGAAACTCAATATCTTTCATCAGAGGCAATGGGTTATTTACAAGAGAAATATAAAAATAATGCCCTATCAAGTGAGCAGTTAGAGTTCATTCTTGATCAGATCAGCATGATTGGCAAAGATGAAATTGGTGTGGATAAAATAGCTTGGATATATCATATGACGCTTCTGAATTTCCAAGAAAATGAATCATCTCCGAAAAATGAGTCTGATGAAAAAGATCCGTTCAGCTATTTACCAACTCATATCCAGGACCACTATTTACACTACATTCATTAATAACACAATGATTATAGCGCCCACCTATTACATTTCTATCAACACATTTCCAAAATGTTCAAATAACAATACTAATGAGCACTTGTCACTAATATGGATATAATCATTGCTGCAATTTGCCTGATTGCATTAGTTCTAATTTCAGGTTTTTTTTCTGGCTCAGAGACAGCCATGATGTCGTTAAACAGATACCGTATTCGACACCTCGCAAAAGGAAATCATGTTACGGCAAAGCGCATCCAAAAATTCCTTAAGCGTCCTGATAAACTTTTAGGCGTTATTCTTATTGGAAATACCTTTGCCAATATACTCGCATCTGCTCTTGCAACTTTAATAGCGGGCACACTTTTTGGTGCATTAGGAATTGCAATTGCAACCATTTGCTTAACATTCATTGTTCTTATATTTTCTGAGATTATTCCCAAAAGGATTGCCGCCGTAAAGCCAGAGCCATTAGCCTTTAAGGCATCCTTGCCTTTACAAATAATTTTATGGTTACTCTACCCAGTAGTATGGGCAGTTAATTTAATTGTGAATATTTTCTTGAAGTTACTTCGTATCCCACATGCAGCAGGCATGACAGTTGAACCAATGAATCTTGAAGAGTTATACTCAGTTGTTGACCACTCATCTCCCAAATTAACCAATAAACATAAAAACATGTTAATGGGTGTATTGGAGTTAGAGAAGATTTCAATATCCGACGTCATGACGCCAAGGCACCTTATCGAGTGTATCGATATATCAGATGATCTATTAGATATCACGCAGAAAATTTACTCAGCAAATCACTCTTCCATTATCGTTTATAATGAAGATTTTGACACTATTTTAGGCACACTCGCCATTAAAAATGCCTATAAACACTTCTATGAAAATAAAGCCGTAACAAAACAATCACTTCAATTATTAATTGAAACACCTTATTTCACACCAGATAGTATTAGCCTACAAACTCAATTAATTAATTTTCAAAACTCTACAAATAGGCTTGCCATCGTTGTTGATGAATATGGTTCTGTAGAAGGTGTGTTAACGGTTGAAGATATTTTGGAAGAAATTGTTGGTGAATTTTCAGATACCTATAATACCTCTCAAAACATGAAAAAAGTCTCAGCTGGAAACTATATGGCACTCGGTCAAGTTACCATTCGAGAGATAAATCGACATTTACACTTAAATTTACCTACAAACGGACCTAAAACAATATCAGGCCTTATTATTGAAACGCTTCAAGCCATACCAGATGGTCCCTGCTGCTTTCAACATGAAGGATATATTATTGAAGTTGTGAAAATTCACAATAACACCATATCGCAAGCAAAAATTATTACGCTATCTGACCCTGATGAAGATAAAATCACTGCAGAGCTAAGCATTTAACTTTCTAGCTTCTATACTGTTAATAGGCACAGCTAAATTAATCAAGCATGAAAACACGCGCTTATTTTTATCTTATCGTTATCATTATTTGTATCATTGCTTATTTTTTCTATCGTGAAGACAATCAAAAACAAAACCCTTTTAAGCAACAATCAGAGCTAATGGAAAAATCACAAAGCAGCACAATTCCTAGCAAAAAAGCTGGCTCTTAATATAAACCATAATAATGAATCATATCTATAGTAAATTAAAAGAAATTGAACCAAGTATTGAGATCTATCAAGTTGGTGGCTGTGTTCGTGATGAATTAATTAAACAAGAACCAAAAGATATTGATTATGTTGTTACAGGCGCAACGCCTGAAATGTTAAAACAAGCGGGGTTAATTCAAGTAGGTTCAGGTTTCCCTTGTTTTATAGACATCAAAACTAAACAAGAATATGCATTATCCAGAACAGAAATTAAAACAGGCGTTGGTTACAACGGTTTTTCTTGTATCTTCGACCCAAGTGTAACTTTAAC
This sequence comes from Francisellaceae bacterium, assembly GCA_028355575.1. Taxonomy (GTDB): domain Bacteria; phylum Pseudomonadota; class Gammaproteobacteria; order Francisellales; family Francisellaceae; genus CAJXRW01. Next base: position 6,958 of record JAOMSY010000048.1, read on the forward strand.
CCATGATCTAGAGCGAAGAGACCTTACCATAAACTCGATCGCTAAAGACATTAACGGTAATTATATTGACCCTTTTAATGGCATGAAAGACCTAGCAAACAAGGTTTTACGTCATACATCAACTGCTTTTAAAGAAGACCCATTGAGAGTATTAAGAGTCGCTAGGTTTGCAGCTAGATACTACCATCTGGGATTTACGGTAGCCCCTGAAACGATACAGTTAATGAAAGAAATTAGTGCAGGTAATGAATTATTTACCCTAACGCCAGAACGTGTATGGCAAGAAACCAAAAAAGCGCTAGAAGAAAAATCACCACATATATACCTTGAAATACTTAATAAATCAGGCGCCTTGAAAGATATTTTTCCAGAAATAGAAAAGCTGTTTGGCATTCCGCAACCAGAAAAATATCATCCTGAAATCGATACAGGTGTCCATACACTTATGGTATTAAAAAAAGTCAGCCTTTTAACTAATAATACTGAAACCAGATTTGCAGCACTGCTACATGACCTTGGCAAAGGCGTAACTCCAAAGGAAATCCTACCAAGCCATAGAGGACATGAAAAAGCAGGTGTCCCCATTATCAAACGCCTATGCAAACGACTAAAGATGCCTAATAAATATATGGAACTAGCTATAAAAGTCTCAGAATTTCATTTGCACTGCCATAAAGCATTTGAATTAAAAGCTTCTACAGTTTTAAAATTGATCATAAGTCTTGATGGACTTAGGAAACCAGAGCTATTTGATAAATTCTTAATTTGCTGTCAAGCCGATGCACAAGGAAGAAAAGGTCTAGAGCATAACCCATATCCACAAGTAAACTACTTGCGAGAATGTTTAACTAAAGTAAAAAGTTTAAATTTACAAAACATTATAAAGCAAAATATGAGTCCTGAAGAAATTAGAGAAGCAATTATTACTAAAAGAATTGATGCAATTAAACAAGTTGATAAATCAGCCTTCAAGTAGATTAAGTTCGAATGTTTTAGAGATATGTGTGTAATTATTATTAACAATACTATGTAACTCACCTACTTGAGATAAATCCTTTGAATGATTAGTAGAATAAGCAGTTACGACACCAATTTGCGGCAAGCTTAATGATGTTATAGAGTTTAACACAGGAGTAAAAGGTACAGCAGTTGCTTGAACATTATTATGTAGGTCTTGTGTTAGATTTTGTGACTCATTAGTTTGATGAAATACTGATTTAACTTTAAAAACATTAGCCGAAGCATACACATTTATAAATGTAAGCAGAAAGATAATTATTGTGATTTTGCGCATCATTCCTGTATCCTGATAATTTTTGTACAGGATATAGGTTTAAATCTCTTTTAAATACAGCACCAAATACGGTACAAAGGAATAGACTTGAATCAGATATATTCTATTTCTAAAACTTCATATTCAATTAGGCCTCTCGGTGTTGTAACCTCGACAACGTCACCTTCTTCTTTTCCAATCAAAGCCCGTGCAATTGGTGATGAAATAGAAATTTTTCCCTTTTTGATATCAGCCTCATCAACACCGACAATCTGATATCTAACTTCGTCATCTGTTTCAACATTTGCAAGGGTAATCGTAGATGCAAAAACTACCTTAGATGTAGCTGAAATTTTATTAATATCAACAATAGTCGCATTAGAAAGTTTAGATTCAATATCTTTTATTCTACCTTCAATAAACCCCTGCTGCTCTCTTGCGGCATGATACTCAGCATTTTCCTTTAAATCGCCATGAGCCCTTGCCTCAGAAATAGCTGCAATAACCTCAGGTCTTTTCTCTGATTTTAATATTTTCAATTCTTCTCTTAATGCTGTAGCACCATTTACAGTAATTGGCATTTTTTGCATATTTTTCCCCTAACAACTCAACTTATAATTTTTATTATAAAAGCCTTACAATATACCATTTAACGCTAAAAATTCAATTAGACAATTGCTGGCAAGATGAAATTTTATCATCATTCAATGTAGTACGCCCATTATTATCGACAGCATCCCTTACACGACCTGTTCGACTAATATATATCCCTTGAATATCTGGCACACCATTGATTAAGGAACAATACCTGAAAGTACCGTTGCTCGATGAAAAGAATCCATTCGGTTCGAACTTAATCACTGACTGTGAGCCAAATCCTCTGTATGATAAAACATCCCCTTTTATAACCCCTGGCATAACTTCTATTAAAGCATCATTGGACTCAATTTTTCTATCTGAATTCATATCAATAAACATGATTAAGCCATCACTCCAGTTAGAGGTATCACACCCATTTTGATTTATAGACGGGCATATGGTCACTGCTTGTTTTCGATCAATAGCTATTTTTTGTGCCACACTTATAAATGCTTTTAATTGTTCTAAATAAGCATCAGATTTTTTATGACTGATTAAGGATTGGAAACCAGATACTGACAAGGCTGTAATAATGCCAAGAATAGCAATATAGATTAATAACTCTATTAGAGTTAAGCCATTTTGTTTCTTCATATTGCTATTTGATAGCTTTGCAAAATGATTCTACTTATAGAATATAACGACTTAGATCTCTATCTTGAACTAGACCATTTAATGCTTTACTTACGAATTGCTCATCAATTTCATAAGTTTCATTTTCATGCTCAGAAGCCCCAAATGAGATGTCTTCTAATAATTTCTCAAGAACAGTCTGTAAACGCCTTGCACCAATATTTTCTACTTCTTCGTTAACTTGCCAAGAAATTTCAGCAATCCTACGAATTGCACTATCAGTGAAACTAATATCAACATTCTCAGTTTTTAATAACGCGATATATTGTTTAACAATCGACGCATCAGGTTCAACCAGAATTCTTACAAAATCATCAACAGTTAATGATCTTAATTCAACCCGAATAGGTAAACGGCCTTGTAACTCAGGGATCATATCTGAAGGACTAGCAACATGAAATGCACCTGATGCTATGAATAGAATATGATCAGTCTTTATTGTTCCATGTTTAGTTGAAACGGTAGAACCCTCAACCAGTGGTAATAAATCTCTTTGAACACCTTCACGAGAAACATCTCCACCAGAAGTACCAGATTTTTTACATACCTTGTCAATTTCATCGATAAAAACGATACCGTTTTGTTCAGCATTTTCAATGGCATTTAGCTTAATATCTTCTTCATTAACTAA
>JAOMSY010000049.1 GCA_028355575.1 Francisellaceae bacterium
GCTCGTCTAGCTTACCGTCATAAAAAACAAATGATATCCTATGTGAATCCTTAAGCTTTTCAATTTTATCTCTTTCAAAATCAGGCCTGCCTTCAATTTTCAAAAGTGATTGAGATGAAGGAATGAATTTGCTTAAATCTGTATATTTCCAAACCTCAGATTTTTTCGGGAATGCATTTTTCTCAAAGAATTGCCAAGCATTATCCCTAAATTCAATTTGATGAGAAATTTTTTCAGGCAGATAATCTTGGGCATCAAATTTTATATCAAACATGTTTACACCTTATGCTGTTTCAGATATCCAACTGTAGCCTTTTGCTTCAAGCTCGTGTGATAGACTCTCATCACCAGAACGAATAATTTTTCCATCTGATAACACGTGAACATAATCCGGCTTAATATAATTCAATAAGCGTTGATAATGAGTGATCACAATAAAACTTCTCTTTTCATCTCGCATATGATTTGCACTTTCAGCGACGACCTGAAGGGCATCAATATCTAAACCAGAATCAGTTTCATCTAAAATACACAGTGAAGGCTCAAGCATCATCATTTGCAACATTTCATTTCGTTTCTTTTCGCCGCCAGAAAATCCTTCGTTAACGCCACGCTTCATGAATTTTTGATCCATTTTTAAGACTTGCATTTTTTGCCTTAATATCTTCATAAAATTCATTGCATCTAATTCTTCAAGGCCATTTGCTTTGCGAACACTATTAACTGCGGTCTTAATAAACTGAACATTACTTACACCTGCAATTTCAACCGGATATTGAAATCCTAGAAAAATACCTGCTGCTGCACGCTCTGCGACATCTAATTCCAACAAGTCTTTTCCTTGATACTCAATACTGCCCTCAGTGATGACATAGTTATCATTGCCAGCAATAATATTACTCAACGTACTCTTACCTGAGCCATTCGGCCCCATAATAGCGTGAACTTCACCTGGTTTAATTTCTAAACTCAAGCCTTTTAAGATGGCTTTATCTTCAACTGTTGCGTGTAAATTACGAATTTTTAACATATTTTTAAACTCTCTCTATTTAACCCTACTTAACCAACCGCACCTTCTAAACTAACTTCCATTAAACGCTGTGCTTCAACGGCAAACTCTAATGGTAATTTTTTAAATACATCCTTACAGAAGCCATTCACAATCATTGCCACTGCATCTTCCTCTGACATCCCTCTTTGCTTACAATAAAATAGTTGGTCATCAGAAATTTTAGATGTTGTTGCTTCGTGTTCAATCTGAGCTGTTTTATTTTTTGCCTCGATATAAGGGAATGTATGTGCACCGCATTGATCACCAATAAGTAAAGAATCACATTGTGAAAAATTACGACAATTATTTGCACTCGGTAAAATACGAACTAAACCACGGTAGGCATTTTCCGCCCGACCAGCAGATATACCTTTAGATATGATGGTACTTTTTGTATTGCTTCCAATGTGAATCATTTTAGTACCAGTATCAGCTTGCTGTGCATGACGAGTTAGTGCAACTGAATAAAATTCACCAACAGAATCATTCCCACGCAAAATAACACTCGGATATTTCCAAGTAATTGCTGAGCCTGTTTCAACCTGAGTCCAGGATATCTTTGAACGGTCACCCTTACAAACTCCACGTTTCGTGACGAAATTATATATGCCACCTTTACCGTTTTTATCTCCAGGGTACCAATTTTGAACTGTAGAATATTTTATTTCTGCATCACCCATCGCAACAAGCTCTACCACAGCTGCATGTAACTGATTTTCATCACGCATTGGCGCAGTACAGCCTTCTAAGTAACTCACGTAACTACCTTCATCAGCAACAATCAAGGTTCGCTCAAACTGTCCTGTATTCAAGGCATTAATTCTAAAATAGGTTGAAAGCTCCATTGGACAACGCACGCCTTTAGGAATATATACAAAAGAACCATCACTAAAAACAGCTGAATTTAACGCAGCGTAATAATTATCTTTCTTCGGAACCACTGTCCCTAAATATTTTTTTACTAATTCAGGATGTGTTTGTAATGCTTCTGAAATCGGACAGAAAATTACACCAGCCTCAGCAAGTTTCTCTTTAAACGTGGTCACCACTGAAACAGAGTCAAAAACAGCATCAACAGCGACGTTACTTACCCCTGCTAACATTTCTTGTTCATGTAGCGGTATGCCGAGCTTGTTATAAGTTTCTAATAATTCAGGGTCAACCTCATCCAAACTCTTTGGTCGATCATCATCAGACTTAGGCGCAGCATAGTAACAAATAGAGTTAAAATCTATTTTAGGATAATGGACATGCGCCCAAGTAGGTTCATCCATTTTTAACCAGTGCTGGTAGGCATCTAAACGCCATTCAAGCATGAACTCTGGTTCTTTCTTCTTTTTAGAGATAAAGCGGATAACGTCTTCGTTTAATCCCGCAGCTAAAATATCTTGTTCAATATCAGTGACAAAACCGTGTTTATACTCTTCTGATATAATCTTATCGACATCAGACATTTACTAATCCTTCTAGGCTTACATAAATTTCATTATTTGTTTTCGTAACTAAATTTTTTATCAAAATATTATTTAGTGTTTCACGTATGGCAATATTCACAACTTTCCATTTTGGCTTTAAATTGCAATTAGGTGCATTGCATGAATATTCCTTACTATCAATACAATCCAGTATCGCGATTGGGCCATCTACTGCTTCGATAACATTTGCTAGTGATAGCTTATCAATATTCCCATTAAAAGCGTAACCGCCATTTAGACCGCGCGTTGCTTTTAAAATTTCTTCTTTAGCAAGTAGCTTCATAACTTTACGTACTGTTGGTAATTGTAGACTAGTACGAGCCGAAATTTCTGTCGCACTAAATATTTGCTTAGGATATTCCGTAAAATGCACCACCACATTCACAGCATAATCAGCAAGTTTACTTATCCTTAACATTAAACAGTACCAAAAAAGTCCTATATTCGAAAAAAGAAGATACTGCTTATAGTATTATATGTCAAGGCATCAACAAAATAGATGATACAAATGCTAAATATGAAAAATATTAACCATCGTTTTTAGATGGAATATTTTTCATAACAGTAGACAAACGCAACGACTCATTATGAAACTTAACATGCTGATATATAATATAATAAGCTAAAATATTATTGACATATTTCCTTGTTTCTAAAAATGGAATTGACAAGACCCATCTCTGTGCTTTCATCGACCTTGCTGGCATCCAGTTATTTACATTACCCATGCCAGCATTATATGCCGCTGTCGCTAGTATCATATTCCCATTAAAGTTATCTTTTTCATATGCTAAGTTAGCAACACCAAGATTAATGTTCGTATTGACAGAAAACAACTGACTCACACTGTCATAAGGAATGTTATCACGCATAGCAATAAATTCTGCTGTACTTGGCATCAGCTGCATTAAACCCTTAGCACCAACCCAAGAACCAGCATCCACTCTAAAATGACTCTCTTGTCGCATCAATGCTAAAACCCATACTGGATCAATATTATAACGATTCGTCGCTTTAATAATTTTGTTATAATAAGCAACTGGAAAGCGTTTTTCTAAATCCCCAGAATAACCACTCAACATTAACGAATAAATAACCAAGTTATATTTCTTCCAATGGTCAGCAATATTCGCAACGGCTAATGCCTCTTCACTAGAAAGACTGGTAGCTGACCATCTAAAATATTGTACTGCCACATCATCTTTACCAACTATAAATAACTGTCCTGTCGTTTTAACTAAAGTGCTGTGCAAAACCTTATTTTCAATCGCTTCATTTACTGATTTTTCCACAGTATTTATCGCATAAGGCGCATCTATTTGGTCAGCTGCTAGAAAACCATAATAATCTCTAATTTGAGCAACTTTCTTCCATATGGCACTTGCTTGATCTTTTTGACCTTCATGCCATAAACCAACTGCATGCCAATATTGCCATACATCTTTCTTTGCTAGGTTAGCCGGCAAGCCAGTGGACCATTTTACAACTCTCGTCCAATCTTCCCAATAAACAGCGGTACGAATACGCCACTGCCATAGCAAACTGTCTGCATATTTATCATTAACCGCTTCAAGCCAATAGATTGCCTGCTTATGATGTATTCGAGCTAACGAAGTTGCAATTTCTGCCTGTGCCAAATTCTCAGTTTTTTTATTAATTAAATGCTTATTCTCAAGTTTTTTCCAATATTCACCAGCGACAATTGGTGAACTGTATGCAAAATGGTCTACGATATCTACTAGTGCTTGATCGAAGTAGGCATGATTGTGATATTGTTTAATAAATTCTGGCAAACCTTGTATGGGATCATTTCTTGTATCTGCCCAATCTATCATGAATACTCTATCACTCTGTGGCAAACCTTGTGAGTATTCCTTAGCTTTTGACAACTTATTACTTGAAACTAATAAACTTATCTTCTTAAGCTTAACATCATTCGTATTAAATTTGCTTTGTTGCCAAACATCTATCATTTGGTCGCATGCACTTGGAATACTACTACCACTTGTCCATATACCAGTAAAATTTTTTAATGCCTTATCTTTTGAACCAATCTCATATTCAGCCACAATATGCCAGCATGCCCTTCGAGTACCACTTGATACATAATTTTTTTGATACGTTGACCACTTACCATGTTCACCTAAATAATCAAGCCATTTTCTTCTTAACACATAACCCCAAAATGTTTTATTGTTTTGGTTTAGGTAATTCTCAATTGTTTCATCTGAATAATTGTCAAAGTTAGCCAGTATTTCTAAGTATTGAAGATATGGATAAAGCACATAATCTTTAAGTTGATGTTTTAATTTAAAATATTTTTCTTGATCGTCATCATTTAGTGCTTGTTCTGCCTGACTAAACATTTTAGGGTAGTTTGGTTTTGCATTTACTTCAGCAGTAAGCACCATAGCGAATGCAAACCATAATAAGACAATTGCTTTCCTCACACGTTCCTCTTAAATCAAAAAATAACTACACTACTATAGCAATTTATTAGCAACACCATAAGGGGCGCATTTCAGGTGATAGTCATATTTGAGTAAAATTAGATTAAATCGCCTGAGGATAAACTTGCCATAATGGGAAAACTCGATCAATTAATTTCATAAACTTGTATAATCCAACATGATACTCTTGATGCCCGTATGGATCCGTCGCTAATTCAGGGTAAGCAATGCCGACACCAAAAACACCAGGTGCAATAATACCATTTCTGGGATCATAGTCATCTGCACTAACATCATCGACTTTAATAGCACGCTTTTTGAAACCAGTAGCATAGACAGCATAATCACAAACTGGCAAATATTTGTCGATATTACTTTTATTTGATAAGTACCGTTTTAAATTTTTCTGGGTATGGGAATGCAAGTTTTCTTTTGCCCACTCAGCTGTTTTTCCCTTAAGACCCGTACCATCGTGTAGCAACCAATCCCCCATATTTACGGCATACACTAACGGTGAGCGATAAAAATTAGCTACTTCAGCACCCTGCTCTAATAAACTTTGAATAATAATGACCGCCGAATGTGAGGAACCGAAGACCGCCACTTTTTTGTTCTTTAATTTTTGTTTTTGTAATTTATCTTTATTTAGCGCAATATCTAATGGAATAATTTTAGTGTCAAAATTTAACGTATTTGCATCAGACCCTTGAGCTAAAATGACTTTTTTAGCAATTAGATCCACACCGTTACCTTTAACCTGCCAGGCACAACCTTGAATACTCTTAAGTTGATCTACCTTACCTTTAATCACATTTACTTTATCAATTAATTGAGATGTTACCCATTTTAATGCATCCGCCGCGTGTATTAATTGGCACTTATCATTTTGATCAAATGTTTTTAATGGTGAATTGAAAGCTGCGTAATTGAAGCAACTATATTGATTAAAAAATTTAGTAAACAATGATACATCGGTATTACTTGATACGTTAGACCAATATTTCCCAAGATCGCCCGCATTAAATTCAGGATCAATCCAGGCAATTTTTTTTGGTTGAATTCCCTCATCTAGTAACTTACCAATAGAGGCAATACCTGCCGCACCCGCACCAACCACTAACCAGTCAAATGTTTCCATAAAATACCTTAAATATAAGAAATAAAAATTCTAAGTACTATGATAACCATATCGTATTGAAATAATATTTAATAATTTATAACGCAAGGTTAATTGATACTTAACCCTAATGCTTAGCAGATTAACCTATTATGTATAATACTCAAATTCATATTTACCGCTCTCATAACCTGTCAAGCTAGCAATTGTTTCCACCTTACGTGACCCATCTTTTTGTTTTTTAATGAATGCTATTAAATCTAGAGACTGTTTAATTAAATTAGTTGGCACCGTTACCACAACTTCTTGGATTAAATCTTCCAAACGATATGGCGTACTCTCAGCACTATTTGCGTGAACAGTACATAAACCTCCTGGATGACCAGTATTCCAAGCTTTTAATAAATCTAAAGCAGCACCATCACGAATTTCACCAATAATTATCCTATCAGGCCGCATTCTTAATGACCCACGAACTAAATCACGCATCTTGATTGAATCAGAGGTTGTCATTGTGACTAAGTCATCAACTCGAACTTGCAGTTCTGGCAAATCTTCTAATACTAACACTCTGTCTGGGGCACCGTACAACTGGTCGAGAAGCGCATTGGCAAACGTGGTTTTACCAGAGCTTGTACCACCTACAATGATGATGTTTTTTCTTGATTTAACAGCATCACATAATATATTTTTCTGACTCTGAGTTATAACACCTTGCTCAACATATTGATCCAATGTATAAATTGCAACAGCTCTTCTTCTAATAGAAAAACAAGCGCGCTCTACAATAGGTGGTAACCAGCCTTGAAAACGTGCACCATCAAAAGGTAATTCAGTCGCAACTTCTGGTTGTACAATGCTTGCAACGCTGTTTTTATATGCTGCAACTAGCTTAACAATATTCTCACTTTGCTCGGCCGAAATATAAATATCTGTTGCAACCTTACCTTCACCAACCCTTTCATAATGCAATCTACCATCTGGGTTTAACATAACTTCAATGGTTTTATCATCGTTTAGGTACCACATGACATCCTTGCCAAATGCAGTTTCCAACATCTCTAACTGTCTAGTTTTAATAACGTTATATTTACTCATAATTTAAAAGCTATTCCTAATATCTGCTCGCCATTGATTATGCCAAAATATCGACTGTCAAATGAATGCTCACTTGCAGTACCAATCACAAAATATTCACCTCTTTTTAGTGTAGAACAATACTTTATTTTTGGTAACATACGACCTTCTTTATCCAACTTAAATAATGGAAAGTCTTTATTAGCCACAGACACACTTGACTCGTGAAAACACACTGCATCACCAGGAACGGCTAATACTTCTTTCAACAAGGGCTTATTACCTTTTAAATAACCCCGTGTAATTAAAAAATCTGAAAGTTTTTTACTCACACTAATTAAAACGATATTGTTTGCCTTAATAGAACTAGAAGGATAAACAAAATAATAACCAACAGGCATACTTGCACTTTCTTGAAAGACAATCGAAAAACCACAGTATTTTAATAATATCACAACACCATAGAGCATTAGACAAAATATAAGCGGATAAACGACAAATTTTAAACGAGCCATTGCTAACTATTTGTATTCATTGCCTGTTTGACCGTGTCTTGTAATTTATTTAAGGTGTCTTTAGATATAGACACACTTGATGCTTGATCTACACCGCCAGATTTAGCTTTATTGCCTGAATTCACAGCTGCTGCAGTACCAGTAGCATTAACAGTCACACTTGGCGCAGCACCGCTGGAAGATGAACCCCCGCCACTAATAGAAGTTGGCGCACCACCAACAACCGTTGTAGCAGCAGCAATAGATGCACCACTAACAGGTGCAGCACCTCCTCCAGAAGACATGACCGCCGCAGCAGACACCTGTCCACCGCCAGAATATCCGCCCTGCATGGCAACAGGCTGACCACCAGAAACATTGACCGTACTTGAGCTACTTCCGAAAATACCATCAAAAATATTACCACCAACTCGACCGATTGAATCCGCCATAATGCCGGGCAATTTCCACAGTAAGAATAAAATAACAAGTGTAAGGAAAAATAACCCCATCGGCTTTTCTAACCCAGTTGTCTCGGAGATATTAGTCAATTTAAAGCCCTTCCATAACGTAAATGCAACACCTAAAATTATGGCTACAGTAAAAACGCGTGCACCAGCTTTAAATAATGATTGGGCTGCCTGGTAGAAAAAATCCTCCATGGGCTTGATAAGACCGAGCGGAATTAATATTAATGTTAATATCAGTAGCAAATAAAATAATGAAACAACTAAAATAATTTGCGCACCAATCAAGGTAAACATAAACAGCAAACCAAAGCCTAATATTAAATAAATCAGTGACATGCCATAATTATAGGAACCATATTCAACCGCAAGTTTCATCATTGAAACACCGGCTTTAAAGCCTATTTCCCACACTTTACCCGGGTGAAATAAATAAATAGCCCCTTTGTCTGAAGCAACTGTATAAGCCTCTTTCAAAAAACCTTGCATTATTGAGTTTACAAGGGCTGGGAAATAAGTGATAAATGCAAAAAATAATCCAATTTTTACAATTTTTAACACTAACAAACCAAATGCTTCTTCTTGACGAATTACCCAAGCAAGGCCAAACAGCGCAAGTTCTAAACCTGCTAATACATAAAATAAATTTGTTGCATCAGTTTGTACGGCATCAAAACCTTTTTGAACTGCATCGATAAAACCAGCCTGAATACTGTCGAAAAGTTTAGGATCTAACTTAGATATCTGTTCAGCCATTACATTGATCCTCCAGATGAACTAGAAAATGGTCCACCTTTATCAGCACCCGGTATTTTAAATTCTTTTTCATCAGGGGTGTCATTATCACCAAAGCTTGCACCCTCTAACTCAGAAGATGTTGGAGACGAACCTTCATCTGCAAAAAAGTTCTTTTTCGACTGGTCTTTATTGGTTAAATTTTTAAATGTCTTTAGCGCTTTCTCAGTTTTTTTTTGCATTTCACCAAGCAAGTTGCCACTACCTGAAGTCGCGCTGGTATCCGAGACATTAGAAGTATTGTTTGAATCTTGATTGGAGTTGTAACCTGAATCATCAATAGCAGCGTAGATGTGTGCGGAAAGCAGAAATAGAGCAAGATAGCTAGTAACAATAAACCATTTACTCATCATCATCCAAATCTACCTTGATATGAACACCTGGAGGCGGGATGACAATATCCTTAGTCACTAATATATTAAATTGATATCCCTCGTGTATGGTAATAGTTGGTTTTTGGTTTAATGCTTTAGAAGCAATTTGACTACCTATTTGAGATGATGTCTGCCCAACAGATGACAAACCTGCAGCACCGACTGTTGTACCCATTGAAGCTGTCTGAAAACCTCCACCATTACCATTAAACCCAGACGCACTAACTACAGCTAACTGACCCGCAATTGAAGGTAAACTAAATACTGCTGATAAAACACCTGCTCCAATTATGCTCAACCAATGGTTATCGACCTCATCCTCGAAACCAGCTGCACCCATTCCATTAACACCAACTTGATTTGGCAAAACAATTGATGAACCATCAGGGCGAATTACCCTTAAGAATTTAGCTTGTAGCTGACTGTCACCAAAAGTTGTAGAACTATTATATTGTCCAATTAGCGTACTTCCTCTCGGAATTAATAAATATTGACCAGTCACTGAGTCATAAACATCTTGATTTACTAAAGCAACAATGTTGCCCGGGAGACTTGATATTAATCTTGATTTCAATATACCAGGAATGACTGTTCCCGCAAATATCGTATATTTAGAAATTGGATATTGAATTGTATTTGGGTTAGTTACATCTTTATTAACTTTCCCTTCCATAAACTGTTGCTTCTGCTCAAGCTTTTCTTTGTCTGTTGCCGCTGCGCCACTAGGTTTAGGTGATGGTTTTTTAGCAGGAAC
>JAOMSY010000005.1 GCA_028355575.1 Francisellaceae bacterium
TGAGGTAGCTTTTCAGCATCTGGATGTCAATCAAGTTTATTATGGTCTTCATGTGCCTATATCTACGCAAACGGTGTTAGATGGCCAAGAGTTATTATTTGAATTAAATAGTTATGATGCAAGCACTAGTGTAGCTAGGTCGTATGCTGCTTTAAGTGACACTTATACAAAACCTGTTCAGAAAACAACTTGGGCTTCAAATGTATATGATCCGAGTAGCCCAAAACTTAAGTCAGTTGAGGACTATGTTTACTATCATGATAAAAATGATCCAGGCTATGCCCAAGCAGAACCTAAGTCTGTAAAAGATGCGATGGGTAATATAACGGAATATGAATATTATTCTCAGGACGTTAGTAAAGACAACTTTCAATCCATTAAACGTTCTGAAACAATCAGGTTGAATGGTTATGATAAACCTATTACGACGAATAGTTCAGGCTTAAAGTGGTTAGATACCAGTGTTGAAGCAAATGGTAAGCACTACACTATTTCTAAGCCATATATTGAGAAAGTATTAGATTCTATTGGGGCTAAGACAACCAAGTCTGAAGACATTGGTATTTTTACAGATCCCAGTCATTTATTGTATGGCATGCCATCTTCGGTGATAGATAATTTTGATGGTAATAAACCATATGTTGAACAGAATGTTAATGCCAGCAAAACATCAGGTGGTGGATATATGGTTTCAAGTAGTCAGACTTCACTGTCTACTGAAACTGATATTGTCACACCAACTTCTATACAGGGCTCAGATAAATACTTCAATGCTTATGGTGCGTTAACTAGGATTGTTGATCCAGTTAGTGGTGACATCACAATTTATGGTGATGAGAATGGTCAGAATGGTTATGATGCACTAGGTCGTGTTAAGCAAATCACTTATTTGCCTAGTGGCCATAAAGACTTAAAACAAAGCTATAGCTTTGCTTATGGTATTGATACCAAAGAGGGTGAGGCAGGTTATACGTTAACAACAACAACTTTGTTGCCAGGGATGAAACAAGGTTATCAAACAAAAACGTATTATGATAATGAGCAGCATGTCACCCTGACGGAGCGTGAGAAGAAAGATCATAGTGGCTTTTATGTTACACAAGAAAATTTCTATAATAAATTAGGTAAAACGGATTATACTATTTCTTGGTATTATGATGAGAATGGTTTGAAACATCCGTTAGAGACAAAATTATTTTATAACGAGAAGCAACAGGTGACTGCGGTACAACACCCAGACGGTAGTACGGATGTAGCAATTTCTGATGATTACCATAATCGTGCCATTCGTTATACACTGCAGCCAACGGATCAGATAGTAAGTTCGGATAAAAACTCACTTTGCTTTAACCCATTAGCGTCAAATGGGGATAATAAACAATATACCAGCTGTAAAGTAACAGGTATGAGTGTATCTCAACGTGACTTAACTAATGTTGGCACAACAGAGAGACCTGAATGGAAAATGGGGAATAGCTATAATTATAGCATTATTATGGATCCGGACTTTAATTATGCGGTGAATAATGCCAGTACCACGACTAATACACCATTATATAGTGCTGATGTTCAATCGAAAATTGAGACGTTAAATGAGAGCCTAAGAGATGGTCATGCGTATGATATTAAGTCTTTATTCAATTTAGCAGATAAAATTAAATCTGGCTGTTTGGATGGACAGTGTCAGGCAGCTGGCTTTAATACAGCGTCTTATGATGCATTTGATCAGCCAACTGAATCAAAAGATTTAATTAGTGGTTCAGTAACAAAAAGTATTTATGATGAGGCTGATCCAACGCAACTGAATGCTCAAACAAGTTATATCCGTAATGGTCAGCAAGCGATTCGTACAGAATATTATGAGTATGATGACTTTGGTAATGTGTCTAAAACCTATGTTGCACCAGGTGCTTATTCAGAAACGTCACAAAAGACGTTGGTGGGTGAACAGTCATATAGTGCTCTAGGTTACTTGTTGAATACTTCTACTTTAATTGGTAATGAAAATGCAAATAAGAAAGTATTCTTTGAGTATGACAAAACAACGGGTTTACCAACTAAAATGACCGATGCACAAGGTAATGTGATTACCATGCATTATGATGATGCTAATTGGAAATTAAAGCCAAGCCGTGTGGATTATGTGGCAGCTAATCCATCAAGCACTGCAAAGAATCAAAGTTTTTACGTTACTTATAGTTATACCAATATTGGTGATTTATCTGTCATTGAAAAAAGGGAGCTATCTGCTAATAGTTTGGTCAGTAGAACAAGCTTTGCTTATGACGCAGATACATTAGAATTAACCAGTACTTCTATTACCTATGATGATGGTTCAACTCGTACGTTGTTGAGTGATGAGAATGAGTACTATACACCAACTGAAAACAAATATCAGGCAGATGGAACGACGAAGGTAACGGTTAGTGGTAAAACAAATCATCTTGGTTTAGCAACAGAAACAAAATATAGCGGTATAACAACCTTAACGGTTGGTCAGACATATAACCCTGATTTATCTGTCAGTGAGACCAAGCGTAATAACACCACATCTAAAAAGTTTGGCTATGACAGTGTAGGTCGTTTAAGCCAGGTTGAGAACTATGTGAATGGTGCTGTATTGCGTAAATATAGTTATTTATATAATCGTTTGAGTCAGAAAGCCTTGCGTACAGCGCAAACCGAAGATACTAATAAATCAGAGCAAAGGTATGATTATACTCAATTAGGCCAGCTATATAAGATGGGCTGTTCTGGGGAAGAGTGTCCAGCAGATGAGAATGGTAAACCTATAAGGTTGAATTATTATTCCTACGAAGACGTTTTTAACAAGCTAACTAAAGTATCACATCACTTACAAGACGGTACATATAGCCAGGTAGACTATGCCTATAATAATGTAGACCCAACCCAAGCGACGGGTATTGAGTATACTCGAACAGAAAATGGAGAAACCACTACAGATCGCACCATTAAGCTGACATATGATGTTAATGGTAACGTAAGTCATATGCATACCGATCACCCTCAGCAATCTAAAACAGAAGATCAGTACTTTACGTATGATGTTGAACAAAACTTAGTTCAGCTAAAGATAGATGATAGTACGATTGATTATGTCTATGACGCCTCAGGATTACAAATTGCTGAACATTATGTTGATGAAAATGGTCAGGCACGAACTTTGTATCAATATTATTTAGGTGGTTTGTCTGAGCAGAAGTTAAATAATGAGTCTCGATATTATGTGGCAGGTGGTAGTGTGCATAATGGCGAGTATCAAGAAGACTTATCAGATGGTTTTAATAATACAGGGTCTGTGAGTAACAACACAAATCAAGTTAAAGGAAATTATGTCTATACACCATTTGGTGGGAAACGTGATATTCAACAGGATAAATCTTTAGAACAAGCACAACATCTAGCCTTAAGTATTCAGCAAACCAATAAAGGCTATAGAACTATGAATACTGACCAAGTCACAGGTTGGCAGTTCTTGGGTGATGGTTACCGTGCTTATAATCCAGAACTCAGAATCTTTATGAAGCATGACTCTATGTCACCATTGGGTGCAGGTGGTATTAACGCTTATAGCTATAGCTTGAATGATCCGATTAATCTATTTGACCCTTCAGGACATGTTGCTAGTGGCGATATGGGTGATGTCTCTGACAAACAGAAAAAACAGTATGACGTAAAGCAAAAGCAAGCAGAACTTACTTCACTGATGGTTGCAGTAATTATAACTAGTATTGTTTTAAGTGCAATTGGCGGTGCGGTTATTGGTGCGATAGTTGGCAGAATTGCTAGCGCATCAGCCAGGCTTCTCTTGTCTATTGGCGGCAACTTTATTATAGAAGCAGGCCTTACTTTTGCTGGTGATAGATTAATTTTAGGTAAAGACTATGTCAAAGAGCATACAGCTGAATATGTATTAACTGGTTTTGGTGCGGGTTTAATAGGTGGAATATTAGGCGGTATTACTAGTACTGTTAAAGCAAGGAGAATAGCAAATACAAAGAAAATTTCAAAATTAAGGAGGGCTGCAAATACTATAACAAAACCTAAAATTCCAAAAGCCTCTGTTCCTCAATCATCTTCTAGAAATTCATTTAAGTTAAGAGATGAATATCGAAAATCAGCAACCTATATGGAAGAAGCACAAGGTGTTAAAGATATGGGTAGGGAAGGAAAGAGCTTTGTTGTAACAGATAAGAGTACTATTAAACTTGATTCTCATGTGCCTTATATTTATTTGGTTTATCAAAATAGAATTAAAAATAGTGCTCCGCAAATAAGAGTTGCAAAAAGAATAGGTAACGGAAGTTTCCGGCATCATTCTACACTTGCACATTTTGATAAATTTAACGCATTAAAATATCAAGCAAAAGGTATTGATAAGAACATTAGAGTACTAATGGGTGGTGAGTTAATTGCTGATAATGCTACTAACAAATTAATAATATCTAATAAGAGTGGACACTTTCGTCCAAGTAGCGGTGCCTTTGAAAATATGCAGTCAGATCTGAAAAAGGTTTTTGGAAAAGATTATACTATTCATTTTCGGGCCAACTAAGATTAAATGTAGTAGCTCAAATCTAAGCTGACAAAATACCATAAAAAAATAGGTAAATGTCAGATCAGGCCTGAGCTACTACAATAAATGCAATAAAAAACTCACTACCAAATGCTTCTTCCTTTGGATCAGATACCTTCCTATTATTTAAATACAAATGCCAAACCAAAATAAACAGCATTACCCATATAGCTATTATCATCATAAAGTTTGCGAATAAATTGGTTCATATAACCTAAGTCAACATGTAAATAGTTTGTAAGTTGATACTGAAATCCAGCAAAAAAACGGTTTTGTGCAAAGCCATTAATACCAAACTCATTATTACTACTAACCTTATTTAAATTCCAAAAAACTTCATCGTTTAAGACAAAACCTAGTTTTGGGATGAATTCTAATGGGATAATAATTTCTACTAATTGCCTAGCTCGCCAATGTACCTGACTCTGACCTTGAATTAGTCGTTCTTCTAAACGGGTTCGGCTTGACAAAGTATAATATGTGAATTGTTCTTGCCAATATGCCTGTTGCCATAGCCGATCACTCATACGACTACCCGTTTTTTCATAAGGGTAAGTACTATATGAATCACCCCAGCCACCCATAAATGTCCAATTGTCATTAATGGCATAACCTAAGCCAAGTAATAATCGGTTTTGAGAGAGACGGGATGCATCATCCATAAAATTAGTTCGATTCGACAGATAGTATCTAAAATTCTTCGCATCTGGACTAATGAAACCAAAACCACCTGTTATTGATATATTTGTCCATATGCCAAAATCTTGTATTGTCTTAGCTTGAGAATTTTTATAGGCGAATAATAATATGCTGAGCAATATGATATATGTGCATATGCTTCGATATGTAAATGAATGAAGAGAGTGCATTTTTGTAAAATAAATCATTGTGAATGCTTAGTTTAATAACCCTCTGCCTTTGCACCAGGCCTCCTGGGATCTGCCGCACCAAAATATAAATTACCATTATATTGTATGGTTTCTGCTGAACCCATGGCATCTATTGGCTTAACTTTGTGACCCATTACTTCTAGAATATGGATGGTATCATCACTAAACCCTTGTTCTAAGCGTATTTCATCTGGCCATAATTGATTGTGCATTCTTGGCAAACTCACAGCAGTTTGAATATTAAGATTATGATCTATCACATTTAGAATTACTTGAAGAACAGTCGTGATTATTCGACTACCACCTGGTGAACCTGTCGCTAAAAATGGCTTTCCATCTTTATCTAAAACAATCGTTGGCGTCATAGAACTAAGCGGTCTTTTATTTGGCTCAATTGAATTGGCTTTGCCCTGAATTAAACCAAAAGCATTTGGAATACCAACCTTAGAAGTAAAATCAACCATTTCGTTGTTCATCAAAATACCTGTGCCCTCAATGACTTGACCATTGCCAAAAGAGTAATTCAAGGTATAAGTGTTAGCGACCATATTACCTTCACTGTCAACAATACTAGACTGAGTAGTTTCAGTACTTTCGTATGCAGGTTTTAAGGCATGAGATATTTTGTTACTTGGTGTATGTTTTGTGAGTGAGATACTTCTACGTACATTATCTGCATAGGGTTTTGAGATAAGAATATCGGTTGGGTTATCAACAAAATCTGGGTCACCTAGTTTGATATTTCTATCGTAATAAGCTTGGCTCATTGCTTCCGCAAGTATATGAATATACTGTGCATCATTTAACCCATAGGTAGAGATAGGGTAGCCTTCTAAAATGTTTAAAAGTTCAATTAGAATAACACCGCCAGAGCTTGGTGGTGGCATTGAATAAATGGTATAACCTCTATAACTTCCTTTAACAGGTTGCATTATTTCTGGTTTATAATTTTTAAGGTCTTCAGCAGTAATTAAGCCGCCATGTTTTTCCATATCCGCAACAATTTTTTCGGCAATTTCACCTTCATAGAAGGCCTTGTCTCCCCCAATGGCAATTTCTTTTAGCGTTTTAGCTAAGTCTGGTTGTTTCCAAATATCTCCAGGTTGAAGCACTTTTCCATCAGGACGAAAATAAATCGCTTTAGCTGCCTTGTTTCGAGATAACCAATCTTTAGCTTGTTCTATCGCTTGCGATAACTTAAAAGAAACCACAAAGCCATTTTCGGCTAAATTTATGGCTGGGCACATCACTTCTTTTAATGAAAGCTTTCCATACTCATTTTGAGCAAGTATTAATCCAGCTACTGTCCCAGGTACGCCAGATGCTAGGTAATCATCACTACTTTTACCTTCGATGATGTTCCCTGATGTATCTTGATACATTTTTTCAGAAGCATGGGAAGGAGCTTTCTCTCGATAATTAATCGCAATGGCTTTTTGTTTTTCATTTAACCATATCACCATAAAGCCACCACCACCAAGGTTACCTGCTCTTGGTAAGGTAACGGCTAAGGCAAATCCTACAGCAACAGTGGCATCAACCGCATTACCACCTTTTTTTAAGATATCTACACCCACTTGGGTTGCTAAATAGTCTTGAGTTGAAACCATACCGTTTTTTGCAATTTCAGGATGAAATATTTCTGTAGTTTCTTGCAGAGCAGGGCTGGTATATCCGATTTTTATAAAAAATATGAGAACGTAAAATATAAATAGGCGTTTCATTAAAATTGATAAACTTAAAATCAGCTGTAATTACTTCTTAGTATGTGATTTATTAACACTAACTTCAAGGTCGTTCACTATGCCATCTTTAAGTCCGTAGATCCAGCCGTGAACAGTTAGGTCCGCACCTTTTTTCCAAGCCCTTTTAACAGTAGTTGTATTGGATACATTTGCTACTTGCTCAATAACATTCAACTCACATAACTTGTCAAAACGTTTTTTCTGGTCTTTTATCTCTTCAAGTTGCTCTTTGTTAAAGCGATAGACGTCTTTAATGTGCCTTAGCCAATTATCAATTAGACCTAAATCTTTATCTCCCATGGATGCTTCCACACCACCGCAGCCGTAATGTCCACATACGATAATATGTTTTACACCTAAATATTCAACAGCATATTGAATTACAGATAAGCAGTTTAGGTCGGTATGTACAACAACATTTGCAATATTTCTATGAACAAAGATTTCACCAGGAACTAACCCAACGACTTGATTTGCAGGTACACGGCTATCAGAGCAGCCAATCCATAAATATTCAGGTTTTTGTTGTTTGGACAGTGTGTCAAAAAAGTCAGGTGAATATTTTTGAACGTTCTCAGACCAGACTTTATTGCTATTTAATAATTTAGTTAATTTCATTTCATTACCTTTACTTCATGGATACCAGTAATATATATAAATTATGGTATCCATTCAATTGAATTTATCTTTATATGCCAGATGCAAAAAAGGCAGAGTTAAATCTGCCTTAAATAAGATATTAAGATGAATTATTTAAACTCAGTCTGCTTTTCTTCTTAGAAAAGTTGGGATATCTAAATAGTCATTTTCATCTGATGATTTACTATTTGAGTCTTCAGAGTCGTCAGAGTTTCCACTAACAGGAGCAGGTCTTTTTAATCCACTGCTAGCTGGGCCTGATTTTTTTATGCCACCTAATGGTGCTCTTTTTGCTTGTGATCCGCCGCGACCAGACATCATTGGTTCACCAATACTATCACTTTCTAAGCCAGTCACCACAATGGTTACTCTCAATTCTTCGCTCATTTCAGGGTCAATTACTGTACCAACAACGACGGTGGCTTCATCTGAGGTAAAGCTCTTAATTACATCACCAACATCTTCAAACTCACCAATTGACATGTCCATGCCTGCCGTAATATTAACCAATACACCTTTTGCACCAGCAAGGTTAATGTTTTCAAGTAATGGACTCGCCACAGCTGCTTCGGCTGCTTCTCTGGCTCTTTCCTCTCCAGTTGCAGAGGCTGTTCCCATCATGGCAACGCCCATGCCAGACATAACTGTACGAACATCCGCAAAGTCAACGTTGATTAGACCTGGTCTTGTAATCAATTCAGAAATGCCTTGAACCGCACCTTGTAAAACACTATTTGCCGCTTTAAACGCGTCCAACAAGCTAATATTTTTACCTAGAACGTTTAATAGTTTTTCATTTGGTATTGTAATGAGTGAGTCAACAAATTGAGATAACTCGCCTATACCATACTCAGCTAATTGCATTCTACGACGACCTTCAAAAGGGAAAGGTTTTGTTACAACTGCAACGGTTAAAATGCCCATATCTTGTGCAATTTCAGCAATGACTGGTGCAGCACCTGTACCTGTACCACCCCCCATGCCTGCAGTAATAAAAACCATATCCGCACCGGTTAAGGCTTCTTGAATACGCATTCTATCTTCTTGAGCGGCACGTTTACCCATTTCAGGGTCAGCACCCGCGCCTAGGCCTTTAGTAATTTCGTTACCTATTTGAATTGAAACTCTTGCAGAGGAGTTTCTTAAAGCTTGAGCATCTGTATTTGCACAAATAAACTCTACGCCTTCAATTGTATTTTCAAGCATGTGCTCAACGGCATTACTACCGCCACCACCAACGCCAATAACTTTAATTACTGCGTTGTCTGCTAATGATTCAGCTACGTCAAACATGACTTACTCCTTAAGGTATGATTAAAAATGTTTTCCAAACCAATTTTTCATGCGCTTCCACACGCCTTCCGAACTTCCGTCTTCTGTTATTTCAAATGAAAGCGGGTCTTTTTGCTGCATGTGTGAATAATGCAAAAGCCCAACACCTGTGGCGTGCATAGGGTTATCTAATACATCATTAAGCCCAGTCACATGGGTCGGGCTACCTAGTCTAACTGGTACTCTAAATACTTCTTCTGCTAATGGGATAATACCCTTCATTTTAGATGCGCCACCTGTTAGCACAATTCCTGCACCTAGTGCATCAAGCAGATTCTTTTTACTTAAATCTTTGCTAATCATGTTTAGCAACTCTTCACAACGGGCTTCGACAACACCTGAAAGCGTTTGAACAGGTAACCTTCTAGGTGGTCTGCCTGCAGTTGATGGAATTTCTATGGCATCGTCAGCCTTGACTAAGCTGCTCATTGCACAGCCGTGTTCAATTTTTATTGCTTCTGCTGCCTCAGTCGGTACGCGTAATGCATGCGCAATATCACTAGTGACCTGGCTGCCTGCAACTGGAATTACCGATGTATGACAAATGGCGCCATCACAAAAAACAGCGATATCTGTTGTGCCACCACCAATATCAACAATACATACACCTAATTCTTTTTCATCATCTGTTAATACTGCATAGCTTGATGCCAATTGCTCAAGCACCATATCAGAAACTTCAAGGCCACAGCGGTTAACACATTTCACAATGTTTTGGACAGCACTAATTGAGCCAGTGACTAGGTGGACATTAGCTTCAAGCCTAACACCTGCCATGCCAATAGGTTCTTTTATGCCTTCTTGATTATCAATTAAAAAATCTTGCGGTAAAATATGAATAATTTTTTGGTCAGACGGTAGGGCAACTGCTTTAGCTGCTTCAATGACTCTTTCTACATCTGCTGCAGCAACTTCCGTTTCACGGATTGCAACAATACCATTCGAGTCAAAACTATGAATATGGCTTCCTGCAATACCTACACACACTGAATCTAACTGACAGTCAGCCATATGCTCGGCAGTTTCAACTGCTTTTTGAATCGCCTTGACAGTGGAGTCAATATTAACAATAACGCCTTTTTTTAGGCCTCTTGATGGTTGTGACCCAATGCCAATAACATTAATTTTGTCATTTTCGGTTACTTCAGCAACTAGTGCAACGACTTTGGATGTACCAATATCCAATGCTGATAAAAGTTTTTTTTCAGGTGCCTGACTCATTTTACATTTGCCTCTTTACTCATCACGCATGGGTTTGAGAATAAAAATAATTTCTCAAATAATCTATTCATTAAATAGACACTTTCGTTAAATTTAGCACAAAATTATATTTCTTGACGTGATTGTATAAAAATTTAAGCATTTTTTTTCCATTTTAGGGCAAAAGCTTTCGGATATCGTGCATCAAAGTACACTAATGTTTCGTTTGGATGTTTTGCTGCAAGCTCAGGGTAATTATTTACAAACCTTGTCAGTCTTTCTTCAACATGGTGGTTACCAAGCCGAATACTGATATCATTACTCAGAACTAATTGCCATTGATTCCCTAAATATTCTATTTTTTTTATTCGATATAGTTCGCCAAGTTCTGCTTGAAAAGACTTATATTCTTTTATCATTTTTTTTGCATTATGTTTCAAACCAACGAATTCTGGTAGTATTGATTTATCTATTTTTTCTTGTGGTTTAAATACATCACCAGAAGGTGTGACAATTTGATTATTATTCCAAATTGCAAATGCAGACTGTTGCGTCAATTTAATTGCAACAGAGTCAGGCCAAGACTTTTTAACTGTGACTGAATTGATGCCTGGAAGCTTTGATAATCTTTCTTGTAAAGCGGATACATCGGTATTAAAAAAACCTTGGTTAATATAAGGTAAAATTAGTTGTTGTAATTTTTTGGGTGGAATGTATTGATAGTTCCCAGTTACCTTAATATTGCTGATAGGGAACTGGCCAGGTTTATGCACAAACGCCCAGGCGCCCCAAGCTGAAATTATAACAAGACATAAGATACCAATTTTAATATAAGCCCGAATAGACATAGTTATCTCTTGGATGTTTCGAGTATTTTACTAACGAGCTGATTAAAGCTCCAACCAATTTGTGTTGCAGCTTTTGGGACTAAGCTGTGACTGGTCATTCCTGGCACGGTATTAATTTCTAATATGTAATAATCTTCATCATCTAATATAAAATCAACCCTTCCCCAGCCATGGCAGCCAATTAATTCAAATGCTTTTAATGCAGTTTCCTGTATTTTAGTTAGTATTTTTCCTGGAATATCTGTTGGGAACATATATTCAGTGTGGTCTGAAATATATTTTGCTTTGTAGTCATAAAAACCATCAGGCGAATTAATCCAAATAATGGGTAGGGCTTCACCATCTACGATACTGACCGTGAGTTCTTTACCGCTAATCCATTCTTCTACCATGACATTGCCATATTGTTTGGCATCTTCATACGCAGCCTTGACCTCTTTGCGGTTGTTGACTTTATGGACACCGATACTTGAGCCATCAGCTTCAGGTTTGATCGCAATAGGAAAACGAAGTTTACGAATGTCATCACTGTTCTCCATTCGATGAGCTTGCGCCGTTAAAATGCCTGCATTGTGCCAAATTTCTTTACATTTTAATTTAAGCATGCCTGTTCTAGAGCTTTTTGCATCAGAGCCAGTATAAGGCATTTTAAGCTCGTCAAGTAGCTTTTGGACTTTGCCACCTTCACCATACAAACCATGAAACATAATGACACAACGATCAATCTTTTGATTAATCAGCTCAGTTTTTAATTGGTCACCTTCAGCATCAATACCAACTGCATTACAGCCTTGATCAAGAAGTGCTTGTAAAACGGCAGCGCCCGATTGGAGTGATACTTCTCTTTCTGCTGAAGTTCCGCCGTATAGAACTGCTATTTTTTCATTGGTCATATTTTAAAAATTAGATGCTATATATCATCAAGTATAGATGAACATAATTAGCTTGACCAAGATAGATTGAGAGTTTTGAATCTTCAATTTTATATGATTGATTAAATTAGCACTTTGAGTGACTATTTTGCTCTTTTCTTTTGAAAAAAATCCTGAATAATTTCTCGGCATTGTCTTTCTAAAATACCGCTCACGATTTCAACATTATGATTTAAGAAGGGGAGGTCAAAAGCTGAAAGGTTGGAACAAGCTGTTCCAGCTTTAGGTTCAGTGGCACCAAATACTACTCTCTGAATACGTGCATGGATAATGGTGCCAGCACACATCATGCATGGTTCAATTGTCGTATAAAGCGTTGAGCCAGGTAGTCTATAATTCTGTAAGTTTTTAGCGGCTTGACGAATTGCTGAGATTTCTGCATGTGCGCTTGGGTCTGAAGTTGAAATAACTTTATTGTGACCAAATCCGATGAGTTCATCATCTTTAACGACAACAGCACCAATGGGGACTTCATCTTTAATTTCAGCAAGTTTGGCCTGGAGTAAGGCCTGTTCCATCCATTTATAATCAGTTTTAGTCATGCTAGTCAACTAATCGTTTACAATAGGTTTCCTTAATTAGAAAAGAGATTACCACACTTAAAATAAAGGCAATAGGGACAATCCAAATTGCAAACTCATAAACTAATCTGTTATCGATTGAAACGTTAAATATATCCGCACCAATAATCATTAAGTAGCCAAATAGTGGCTCAGCAATGACACCACCCCATAATAATGAATTGATTGATACCACGCTTGTAGCAGTTGAAGTCACCCGCATTGAATTAATTTCCCCAACAACTGGGTAGGCGATAGTTTGGGCACTTGTGGTAAAACCTAAAGCAAAAAATAAGAAACTAAACCAAGCAGTATTACCTGGTGAAAACATAATAAGGAAGATAACAATCAGAGCCAGTATGGCACCGTATATCATCGGAGATTTACGCTTTTGGATTTTTTCAGACAGCATACCCCAGAATGGAAAACCAGGTAGCATGCCTAAAAATAAAAATCCTGTAATGCTCGATGCATCTAACGATGTAAAACCATTTTTAGCATGCGTTAAATACTCATTTGCCCACAGACCGCCAAGCATAAAAGTTGCAACATTTATTAAGCCAGTGTAAAGGGCGCAATACCAAGTTTGCGGGTTTGATAATGCCATTTTAATAATGGATTTAATTGGCATTTCTCTAAGTTCTTGCTTTTGCGTTGTCCTTAATGCTCGTAATCCCTTTGGGGCGCTGCGAACAAATACTAAAATTAAGGCCATAATCACAAAACCAAGTATACCGACAACCAACAATGCTTCACGCCAGCCTAAACCATCAACCATAATGGCTAAAGGGTGTTGTGCAAACCATCCACCAAGCATACCAATGGCAATGACGATACCAATAACAAACCCCATTTTTTTTGCAGGGAACCAGTTAGTAGCAATTCGAATACATCCAACTAAACTAAAGCTTCCACCAAATCCCATTAATAATCTTGATATGGCTAAAGTATAAAAATCATGGGCGATTGAAACAGCAATAATTCCAGCACTACAGATACATAAAGCCACAATTATGCAATTTTTGGGAGAATACTTATCGAGTAAGATAGCTGCCGGAACTAAAAATAAAATATCAGTATAAAAATATAAGCTCGATAAAAAACCTAATGAGACGACAGAAAGCTGGTAGCTTTCCATAATTGGTTTTGAAAGTGAATTAAATACAGTACCAAGTCCAAATTCATAAAAGAAAAATAAAGATGTGACAATAACGACAAACCAGGATTTAGAAAGAGGTAGCTTTGATAATTCTTTTTGATAAGGCATGGGTTTAGAATTGAAACAATCAGTTATAAGATTTTAGCAAAATAATATGGATTTTTTATTTCAAAGCAGAATTTTAATATAATGATTTAAGTTAAAGGTAATGGGTGATTAACAACATGAAATACTTCCAAATTCCACATACTGATTTATCGGTAAGTAAAATATGTTTAGGTACCATGACATTCGGTGGTCAAAATACTGAAGCTGAAGCACACGAACAAATGGACTATGCGCTTAGTCAGGGTGTTAATTTTTTTGATACCGCTGAACTATATGCCGTACCACCGTGTGCAGAAACACAAGGGTTGACAGAAAAGTATATCGGCTCTTGGTTCGCAAAAACAGGTAATCGACAAAAAGTCATTTTAGCTAGTAAAGTTGCTAGTCGAGGTGATTTTTGTAAACATATTCGCGATGATATGCGTTTAAATAAACACCATATTGATATTGCAGTAGAAGAAAGTCTAAAGCGATTAAAGACAGATTATATTGATTTATATCAATTACATTGGCCAGAAAGACCCACAAACTTTTTTGGCAAACTGGGATATCAATATCCTGATGAAGAAGAAAATATAACGCCAATTCATGAAACATTAGATGCTTTAGCTGCACATATTAAAGCAGGGCGGATTCGTTATATTGGCTTGTCGAATGAAACGGCTTGGGGTGTCCACCAATTTTTAAAAATGAGCGAACAGCATAATCTCCCTCGAGTGGTTACCATTCAAAATCCTTATAGTTTATTAAATCGTTCTTTTGAGGTGGGTTTAGCGGAATTTACTAAAAATGAGGGGATCGGATTATTGCCATACTCACCTTTAGGTTTTGGGGTTTTATCTGGGAAATATTTAAATGGTCAATTACCTGATGGTTCCAGGCTAAAACTTTTTGGTGACCGTTATGGTCGATATAGCAAGCCACAAGCAGTTGCTGCAACAGAAAAGTATGTTGCCTTGGCTCAAAAGAATAGTTTAGACCCTGCACAAATGGCATTGGCTTATATTAATCAACAGCCGTTTGTGTATTCCAATATTATTGGTGCGACCAAAATGGCGCAGCTTAAAACCAATATTGATTCAATTAATATTACACTATCTGATGAAGTTCTAAATGAAATTGAATTAATCCACAAAGAATTTCCTTATCCTGCGCCTTAAGCATTACTAATATTGGTCGTAAACGTAGCATCTTTTACAATTTTAGAGATGGCCGCTTTATCATGATTATTGGTATGCGTCATTTCAAAGTGATAGCTGAAAGCATGAATACACAGTGCTAATGCAGATACTAAAAAAAGTGATGCTATACCTAATACCGATGGATTTTTCTTTAACATAATATTTTGCTCTTTGTTCTTTACGTGAGCAATTATATAAATACTAATCAGTTATAACACCGCACTGAGTACGGCATTTTTCTAAAGATCTTGTTTTTATTTATAACAACGTTGTTACATTATTAGCTCAAGCTGTCATATCCACCTTACATTTGAGTGATCTAATTGTGAATATAAATGGATATTAGTAGTATGAAAGTGACCATATTATTTCACTACTGATTTTTTATTAATGAGTTAAAATGAGGATTAAGTTGAAGTTACACACTATATTTCAATTTCTCATCATCTCAATATTTCTTATGGCTTGTGCAAAAGCACCAGAGCGTATTCAACCACAAGTTAACATTCCAGAAAAATTTTCACAGTCTGGTGAAAGTGTCTTACAAGATAAATGGTGGCAAGCGTTTAATGATCCCGAGCTTAACGATTTGGTGGATATCGCGCTAGATAAAAACTTTTCATTAAAAGCAGCTTGGAGTCGTTTAGAGCAAGCCAATGCAGTTGCCACACAAGAGTCATCCTGGTTGTATCCTCAGTTAAATGCAAATGGAAATTTAAATCGAGCGGATGGTAATGGCCCGCGATTTAATACCACGGTTTCATCAGTCAATTTAGTAGCAAGTTATGAGTTGGATTTATGGGGAAAAGTTAGATCAGCTGCTCAAGCGGCGCAATTTGATGTGCTAGCAAGTCAAGCGCAAGTCAAAGTTGCTGCAATTACGCTTAGTGCTAATTTAGCGAGTAACTGGTTTGCATTAGTTGAGCAAAGAGGGCAGTTAGATGTGCTGAATGAACAGATAAAAATTAATTCAAGAGTGCTAAATTTAATTGAGTTACGTTTTAGGCAAGGACAATCTAGCGCTGCTGATGTATTGCGTCAGAAACAATTGTTAGAACAAACAGTTGGTAATATAACGTTAGTGAAAGCTCAGATAGATGTTCTATCGCACCAAGTTGCTATTTTGACTGGACGTGAACCAACCGTTAAGTTGCCTGATCAACAAACTTTAAGTCAAACACCTGGTATTCCCAAAACGGGTATTCCGAGTATGGTGTTAATGCAACGTCCTGATGTGCAAGCTGCTTTTCATAATATTCAAGCGGCTGATCTTCGCATCGCAGTCGCCATCGCTGAACAGTTTCCAAATATTAATTTAGCGGCTAGCTTGAACACAGTTGCTGACAATCCATCTGCATTGTTTAGCGATTGGTTTGGTTCTTTAGTTGCACAATTTACTGCACCTATTTTTAATGCAGGTCGGCTTTCTGCAGAAGTTGACCGCACGAGAGCCGTATTATCTGAACAATTAGCGAACTATCAAGATGTTGTTCTAACGGCCTTGCAAGAAATTGAAGATGCTTTGTCTCAATATAATCAACAGATAAAACGCATTGATAGTATTGATAAACAATTAGCCATATCAAACCAAGTCGTTAAGCGCTTAAACGCTAGGTATATACAGGGTTCAACGGCCTACCTTGATGTAATGGATGCCTTGATTAGTCAGCAATCATTGGCAAGAGAGCAACTGACAGCCAGGGTTAATTTAACCAATTATTATATTAACTTATCTGTTGCGTTAGCAGGTGGGTGGGCGCTAAATCAACCAACATTATTTGATGTTTCTTCTGAAGGAGAAATACAAGGTGGAAAATATGAAAAAGATTCTCCGAAGTAAAGCAAGTTATATTGCCTTGCCGATACTGGTCCTAATTATAGGAATTCTTATTTTTTGGTTAATGGTTAAAACGCGCAGCCAGCTTGGACAACATCAAGCCATTGAAGTAAAAGCTTATCCTGTTGAGGTAGTTGAAGTTAAAGCAGGTAAACACGATATTGTGGTTGAAGCTTGGGGTACAGTTAAACCTGCCGTTGACGTGACCATTAGCCCTCAGGTCAGTGGGGCAGTTATTAAAAGCAGCCCCGACCTAGTGCCAGGAGGCTTAATTAAGAAAGATCAATTTATGTTGCAAATTGATCCTACAAATTATGAATTGATCGTTCAGCAGAAAAAAAGTGAGCTAGCAATTTCTAAAGCAGAATTACAAATTGAATATGGTAACCAGAGAATTGCACAGCAAGAGTTTAAAATAATTGATCAGCCATTAACAGATGAAGAACAAATACTCGTTCTCAGAAAACCTCAACTTGAAACTGCAAATGCAAACATTCAAGTTGCTAAAGTAGCCCTTGATAATGCTGAGTTAGACTTAAAAAGAACAAAAATTACCGCACCATTTGATGCCTTAGTGCTTGAAGAAAGTGTTGATTTAGGTTCACAAGTCGCTTCTCAATCAAATATTGCTCGACTGGTTGGAACTGATTACTATTGGGTTGAAATCGTATTGCCATTAAATCAATTAAAATGGATAGATATTCGTAACGCTTCTCAAAATCATAACGTTAAATTATTTTATCCATCGGTATGGCTAGAAGGAGAGTTCCGAAATGGCAAGGCTTTACGCATATTAGGTAATCTAACTGAAATGGGTCGAATGGTTAAATTGCTTGTTCAAGTGGATGATCCATTAGCGCTTACTGAACAGCATCAAGGTCAGCCTGAGTTATTGATTGGTTCATACCTTCAAGCAAAGATTGAAGGCACTACTTTAAATAACGTGATCAAACTTGATCGAGAATGGGTGC
Source organism: Francisellaceae bacterium (assembly GCA_028355575.1). Classification (GTDB taxonomy): domain Bacteria; phylum Pseudomonadota; class Gammaproteobacteria; order Francisellales; family Francisellaceae; genus CAJXRW01. Next base: position 18,000 of record JAOMSY010000005.1, read on the forward strand.
ATAACGGTAACCAAGTGTGGGTTGTTGAAAATGATAAGTTACATATCAAGCAAATTGATGTGGTATATGGGAATCAAGATGCTGTCATTACTTCGAGTTTAAATTCAGGTGATCAAGTAATTACGACGAATATCAGTATTGTATCTGAAGGTATGCCTGTTGATATTTTTGAAACAAATAACAACATTAAGGCTGCAAATTAATGTCTGCACCTAAACGAGCACGCGGCACGATTGCGTGGATGGTGTATCATAAGGTTGCGCCAAATTTACTAATGCTCTTATTTATTTTTGGTGGCTTATTTATGCTAACCGAAATTAAACAAGAAGTGTTTCCAGAATTTGAAATGGACACCATTACAATAAAAGTTAGTTTACCCGGAGCAAGCCCAAGAGAAGTTGAAGAGGGTGTTTTATTAGCAATTGAAGAATCTGTTCGAGGAATAGAAGGGGTTGACGAGGTCAATGCTACAGCAAGTGAAGGTTCTGGATCTGTTGTTTTAGATTTAGCTGAAAACCAAAATCAATATCGAATTTATCAGGATGTGCAACAAGCTGTTAGTCGCATTGCCACGTTTCCAGATTATTCTGAAAAGCCAGAAGTGACCTTAAATATGCGTCAACGCGAAGTCATGGATTTACAACTTTATGGACAAGCGAGCGAATGGCAACTTTGGCGTGCAGCAGAGAATGTACGAGAGCAAATATTACAATCACCTGATATTAGCCAAGTAGAGTTGGAAGGTGCAAAAGAGCCAGAAATACATATTGATATTTCACAGACTAATCTAAGGCGTTATGGCTTAACACTTAATGAAGTTGCAGATATCGTTCGCTCAGCATCACTAAGTCAGGGTAGTGGTTCAGTGAAAACTCAAAATGGTGAAATACTTTTACGCATGGAAGAGCGTAGAGATTGGGCTAGCGAGTTTGCGAATATCCCATTAATTGTCGATAATAGTGGAGCCGTTATTCGATTAGGTGATGTGGCAACTATAAATGAAGGTTTTGATGATTCGATTAATCTTGCCACTTTTAATGGTTTACCTGCGATTGGTATTGAAGTATATCGGGTTGGTGATCAAACACCAGTCTCAGTTTCCGATGCATTAAAAAATATATTACCTGAGATCAAATCAAATTTACCTGCCTCATTAAATTTGACTGTAGAGCAAGATCGTTCAGATATTTATTTACAACGAATACAATTATTATTGAAAAATGGTTTTATCGGTTTATTGCTAGTCCTGCTCATCCTTAGTTTGTTCCTAGAATTTAAATTAGCTTTCTGGGTAACGGTCGGTATTCCAACTGCATTTTTAGGGACATTGCTTTTTTTACCTTTCTTTAATGTTTCACTTAATATGGTTTCATTATTCGCGTTCATTATTGCCTTAGGGATTGTGGTTGATGATGCCATTGTGGTGGGTGAAAATGTTTACGAATATCGCAATCGTGGTATGAGTTTTGTCCAAGCCGCAATAAAAGGCACAAAGGATATTTCAATACCAATTTCATTTTCGATTATCACTAACATCGTTGCTTTTCTACCACTAATGTTTATTCCTGGTTGGCTTGGTAAAATATGGGCAGTCATACCAATTGTTGTTTCAACTGCATTTGTTTTGTCTTGGTTTGAGGCAATTTTTGTCTTGCCTGCACACTTGGCTTATATGAAAGGTCGAACTGAAAATCCTAAAACAAAAGTTGGACAAATACTTATTAACATACAGGTATTTTTTTCAAACAAGTTAAATTATTTTGTTACGTATAGGTATGGTCCATTGTTAAGGCTAAGTATTCAATATCGCTACCTAACTGTTTCAATTTTTATTGCGTTATTAATGATTGTTATTGCGATCCCAATGAGTGGAAGAATGGGGTTTGTGTTAATGCCTAAAGTTGAAAGTGATTTCGCACAAGCAACCGCAACATTACCGATAGGCAGCCCTGTCAGTAAAGCGATAAAAGTGAGAGATGCGCTCTATAAAAGTATTGAAGAGGTAATCAAAGAAAATGGTGGGTCTAAATTATCTGATGGCATCTTTGCATTAATTAAAGAGAACTCAATAGAAGTTAGAGCCTATTTAAAGCCTGCTGGTGAGAGACCTATTTCAACTGCAGACGTTGTTAAATTGTGGCGGCAAAACACACCTTTTATTTCTGGTACAGATATGTTGCGATTTGCCTCAGATGCCAGAGGGCCAGGGAGTGGAGCGGGCTTAAGTTTGGAGCTTTCACATGTAAATACAACTGTAATTGAAGAAGCTGCACAAACATTGGCGCTTGAATTAGAATCTATGCCTGGCGTGAATGATGTCGATGCTGGCAGTCGTACTGGAAAAATACAACTAAGCTTTCATCCTACAGAAGAAGCAAGGAGTTTAGGGTTAACTGCTTCAAGTATTGCACAGCAGATACGTGCGGCCTATTTTGGTGCAGAAGTATTAAGGCAGCAACGTGGTCGTAACGAGGTAATAGTTAAGGCGCGTTTACCTGAAAATGAAAGACAATATAAAACCGATATTGAAAACTTTATTTTATTCACACCCGAAGGAGGTGAAGTGCCTTTGTATCAAGTGACTAATATTGATCAAGGCAGAGCTTATTCTCAAATTACACGTCGAGATGGAAGGCGTACTTTGTTGGTTACAGCAAATGTTGAACCGTATGATGAAGTGAATCAAGTTATCTATACGTTGCAAAACTCGATATTACCTAATCTTGTAATTAAATATCCAGGGTTAAGTTATTCTTTTGAAGGTAGACAAGCGGATATGCGAGACGCTATTAATAGTTTCTTTTACTCAGTGATTGTGGCTTTATTGGTGATCTATGCCTTATTAGCTATCCCATTTAGGAGTTATCTGCATCCACTGACAGTCATGATGTCGATTCCGTTTGGTATTGTCGGTGCCATCTTAGGTCATTTGTTAATGGGTTATAGTTTATCCATTATTTCAATTATGGGGATGATTGCACTTGGCGGAATGGTCATAAACGCCGCGATTGTCATGATTGATTATGCGAATCAAAAAAGGGCATCTGGTATAGAGACCGATGAAGCAATCTGGCAAGCTGGTGTGCGACGATTTAGACCAATTTTATTAACAACATTAACAACGTTTTTAGGGCTAGCCCCTATGATTTTTGAGACGTCAAGACAAGCTCAGTTTCTTATCCCGATGGCAATTTCATTGGGCTATGGCATTATATTTGCAACAGCCATTATTGTGTTTTTAACACCTTGTTTATATTTGATAATTGAAGATATCAGAAATAAGTTTATTAAGGCTTAAATTAAGCTGTATCCTGCTGATATTTGTAAAAAAGCATAATTCGAACAATACTTGTTGTTAAGTTATTTAAAATAAATTGAAACAACATGCGTAAAATATTATTTTTATTATCTGTCCTGCTTTTTTCAAATATTTATGCTGATGCCTTGCCAACGTCAGCTCATCCTGGATTAGATGTTGTTTACAGTCCTAGTAGCTTAAATATTCCCGAAAGTGCGCTCAAACTGATGAAAGATATTCAGAAGGGTGATGATACCGTTCAGGTTATCTATTATAAATCTGGAAATATTTATATGGTATCTAAAATGCAAATGAGCTTCCAAAAATTAAATAAAAAATATTTCAATGATATGACTCAAGATTCATTTGAATCCACCAAAAGAATTTTTTGTACATTGAGAGAAAAAGCAAAGACAAGTTGGCCAGTAATTGAAAACTATAATTATATTTATGATGTGGTTTCTATAGAAAATATTTGGGTTGGTAGAATCACCGCTGATCCTAAAAAAATTACCTGTGACTAGTCAAGGCTAATAGATTGTGCGCTGCTATTTACGTCATTTGTAGTAATAGAATTTTGTTTGATTTCTTTATAGCTAATGATGTTAATGTGATTTGCAAAGCTAGCAGTTGAAAGAATAGCGATTGAAATAATTAATGTTGTTACCTTTTTCATTGAATTCTCCGTATGTTTGTTGTTCGCAGCCAGTTTAACTAACGTTTATGAATGAGTTATCAATGAAATGTAAAATTATCTAGATTGAATTTTTTAGTCCTGTTTCTAAATTTGTTACAACAAAGTCGTTTCTTAAAAAACGTAATAGTTTAGACGAATCGAGCTTTTTAGAGCTAGAAAGAAACTCTCTTCCCATATTTGTTGCATTATTATGGTAATCGATTAATGGTATTTCCGTTGGTGGGATTATGTTTAATATTGTTGTTAGCTTGCGTTGGATGTACCCCATTTTATTTGGATGGTTGTCGCTAACATTAAAAATTTCAAATCCTTGTGATTGTTGTGAAAGTAGATAGGCAATTTTTACTAAGTCTTTAACATAGATACAGTTTGAATAGGGTGCTTCTTGCTGATTCAGTATGGGTTTGTTTTCTCTTATTTTTTGTAATGGAATTCTCTCAGGCCCATATATGCCGGCAATACGTAAGCAACTAATATTAATGTTACTATTTTGGGCAAATAAGTTTAATTGATCCTCAGCATCTTTACGTCGATATTGTCTATCGTAATTTAGGTTAAGGTCAGCAGACTCATCTACCAAATTACCATCATGGTTTCCGTATATTCCACTACTACCGAAGTAGACAAAGTTTTTTGGAATATGGTTTAACTTCGACAAAAAATGATTCAGTAGGGTATCTGTTTTCCCTGAGCGCGGTGGTGGTATTAAGTAGTAAATTGTTTCACAATCTTTGGGAATAGAAAAGTTATCACCACTAATGTCAACTTGCTGGTGATTCAAATTACTATCTTTAGGTATATTCCTGGACCAGCATAAGGCTTCCTGGTTATTTTGACTGAGTTCTCTTGCAAGAAAATGACCACAATATCCATAGCCTACAATTAAATTTTTCATAAATAATGTCTGAGTATTTTTCTTAATATGATAAAGCTTATTTATAAGACTTAGTATCGTATTACTTTTAGTAATTGAGTATTATTAAAATATAGCGAGTTATATAGTTGTAATTATGGCTGAAAGACCCATTCCTAGAATCCAATATGATGGTGAGTTTTTTTATGAAACTAAAATTCCAATCCGCTTTTTTGATTTCAATGCGGGTCAGCATTTGAGTAATGATGCAGCATTAAGATTTGTGACGGAAGCGCATCAACTATATTTATCTAAAAAGAAACTTGCGTTAGATAATGTTAATGGCACATCTATCGCATTTGCTGGTGTCTCAATTAATTTTTTGAAAGAAATTTTACTAAAAAACTTTAATGAAAATATATACCTAATTGTTAAATTAGGTATATACCAAGTCTCTAAAACAAGATTATGTTTCTATCAAGAGCATAGTAATGAGGCTGGTGAAATTTGTCATAAGATGCTAGTTGATATTGTTTATTTTGATAATGAAACAGGCAAAGTTGCTAAAACGGATAATGTGGTTAACGTCTATCAATAAAAGGTTTTTAAATGTTTGATAAATTAAGTCTGAGTGGACAAGTTGCATTAGTTACAGGTGCAAATAGAGGCATTGGGCTCGCTATTGCTAAATTACTTAAGGAGCGTGGCGCTGAGGTAATTGCGACAGCAAGAAAAGAAGAAGATATTGAAATACTACAAACACAGGGGTTTATTAGCAGGGCCTGCGATGTTGCCAGTATTGGAAGTATTGATGACCTCAAAAATCAGTTGTCGGAACAAAACCTAAAGCCTACTATATTAATTAATAATGCAGGGGTGAGTACATTGAAGCTGCTACCAAGGTTAACAACCCAAGAATGGCAGAAGGTCATGAATACCAACTTTAATGCGTGTTTTGAGCTGACTAAACGTTTTGTTGGTGATATGTCAAAGTCTAAATTTGGACGTATTATTAATATGAGTAGTATATTGGGGTCATCACCCCAAAAAGGCTTTAGTCATTATGCAGCCTCTAAATCTGCGATAGAGGGTTTTACTCGATCTATTGCCATTGAATACGCTTCTAAAGGTGTTACCGCAAATTGCATCTGCCCTGGTTTTGTCGATACTGAAATGCTCGACAACATAGGTGACAAAGGTAAAGAGCTAATGCGATCAAGTATACCAATGGGTTATTTGGCAGATCCAAATGATATTGCTGAATTAATTTGTTTTCTGGCATCACCAGCAGCTAGATACATTACAGGTGAATGTGTCCATATAAATGGTGGAATGTTTTTCAAATAAGGGCACCTCTATTAATTCTGGGTATAGCAGATTAATAATTAAAATTTATCGCAATAAGGTGCAAATTTCAGGTAATAGCACATTCTATTGCCAAAATTTGCAACGCAGATGGGGAGAATTTGAATGTTAAGGTGCGTGCTCATGAAGTATTAGAGGAGCCCATAAATACACTGTGACAATTTGTGACTTGATTGCACTTTTCACTGTTTAAAAATTCATCTATAGTGATTGTAATAAAACTCGGGGAGAGAGCCTTAACGGAGTTTTTTTTACCCCTTTTAAAATACTCCGTTTAGCGCTATATGATAATTTGGTTTTCACTTAGAATGGCACCATTAATAGTTGCCCATTCTTAAGGGCTTGTTTAGATCTACAAATTAAGGTCTAATAGGTAAATACATATAGAGCCAATATCATAAAAAATTTATGGTTATCTTTTTAAAGTTATAAACGGATGGCTTGATCAACTTTGATTAGTTAAGGAATGATATGAATTATTTAAATATAATGAAAAAAATATGCCCTAAAGTATTTATATTTGGTTTAGCGTTATCGTGTAGTCAATTAGGATTTTCAGCTTCGTCTCCAAATTCAAATAAGTCTATCACCATCACAAACAAAACTGGCCAGACGAACACATTTTATTTTATGGTAGATAAAATATCAAAAATACCAGATGCAGTCGTTACTCAATACAAAAATTTACCTCATCCATGTGTGTATCCAAAAAGCGTTTATTCAGGGCAAGGGAATGCATTGACTTGTCATCTGTCTTTAGATAATAACCAGTCACAAAAAATCCCTTTAGATGGATTTTCTCAAACGTCACCCGTTATTGATGTTTCCGCTGGTGAAGGGCATTATCCGTTAGGCCCTTGCAATACAACAGTTGCAGAGTTCACCTTAAACTCGGGTGGTTATGACCACTATGATGTAAGTTTGGTCAATGGACAAAACTATAATGTGAAAGTGGTTTCATCTAATGCTAATGCAACCACGATTGATTTAAAAAGCAATAATCTAAGCGAGATTAAAAAGACATTAGGTGTATTTCCTCCTGGATGCACTATTTGTGTACACGGTGGCAAGCCTGCTCCTGTTTGGAAAGGGAATTCAGGACCACCTGCAACGCAAAATTGTCCAGCCTATCCATTTAGAAACACAGGAAGTCAAATGCCTTCTGGGTCTTGTAAAGGCGGAACAGAATCTAAACCAACTCCAAATGTTTGTCAGTTAGATAGTGAGCCAGTTAGTCAAAGCTATACAGTTACATTTAGTGAAATTAATGCTGACATGCCCCCACAGTAATTTTGGAAATTTATGTATAGAAATTTTAAATATTTATTAATTATTGTATTGAGTTTGATGAGTGCATCAGCATTAGCGACAGCATTTAATATAAAGAATAACCTTCCTCACACAAATGAGTATTGTAAGTATAGCGGTAATACGGTCACGTTATTTTATTCAAATAATCGTCCAGAAATTAGCCCTGGTGGTAATTTGGTTATTGATGGAGATTTCTCAAAACCTTTTGGTTTAGGAATACAGGTTAATAATTGGTATTGGGTAGCAAGTAGGACACCAGTGCAAAAAGGGCCGCCGCAAAATCCTGATAATTCAGGTGCACAATTTATGATTAATAGTAATTGTGAAATTACGTCTAAAACCAAACCAGTTTATGGCGCTGGAATCGAAACCTATTTGATTGCAGATGTAACAAGCACGAAAGGTCATAATGGCGAATGTGTGGTGTCAATAAATGAAAATGCTTACACTAATGCCGTTACACCTACTTGCTGTGCACCACCTAATATTGGCTCTAATATGTGCAATTCAGCTCAATGGGGTATAACAGCTAATGGAAAAAGTTGGCCACCAAAATAATATGCTAAAAATTCATTAGAATATATGAGCCCCTAGAAAATCTTGGCATGTGTCTGAGTAATCAGCTCAACTGATGATTGTGTTTTTTAGATAGAAGTTAAAGATATTAGTATTAGTTCAAGCAAATAGAGTATATTAAATTTCTGGGTTCTGATTAATGCTTTTCATTATTGAGATCTAAGCTCATTTGCTTTTCATATAAAGCATCATTTATTTCAGGATACATAAAGCAAAATCTTTGTAAGTGAGCATAAGCGTATATTTCATTATGCTTTAGGTAAGCTCCCCATATTTTTTTTATTGTATTTTTCATTCTATCACTCCTTTTATTGTTATATTTTCAAGGTGAAAGATACGCCTGATTTGTTACATTTTTATTACGAACTCAAAGTTAGTTACGATAATGTAATGGGCTAATGAAACTAGAAATATTAGGAACTTAAACAAATATTTTACGTTTAAATTATGTCACGTAAACAAAAAGCACCTATTAGAGGTGCTTTAAAAATATAATCATTTTGATTTTTCTTAAGAAGATTTCTTTTTACCAAACCCAGAAAAACGTTTGTTAAAGCTATCAACACGACCAGCAGTATCCACGATTCTTTGTTGACCTGTGTAGAATGGATGGCACTTTGAACAAACATCTAAGTTCAAATCTTTACACATTGTTGATTTAGTTTTGAATGTATGTCCGCAGCTACAGCTAACCGTAATTTCTTCGAATTTTGGTTGAATCTCGTAATTCATTTTATTGCTTCCTATTGGTTGTTATCTTCATCGCCACCTAGTCCAAGCAATGCAACAATGCTAGGCACCATGAATTTTCGATACGTTATGGTATCTAAATTAAGCAAATGAAACAAGAAAAATAAACAAAAACCTTAATTTAGGCTATGTTTTTTGTAAGTTCTATTAAGAATAAAAAGGAAGTCCCATGGAGCATACACATTCAAAAGCATTGGTTGTAGAGAAACCGATAAGAATTAATGCTTATGACATTGATGTAATGGGTATTGTTAGTAATACCGTATATGTAAGATGGTTCGAAGATTTACGATTTGCTTTATTGGATGAATATTTCCCAGTAGAACCACTATTGGAACAAAATATCTCACCCATACTTTCTAACACACATGTTGCTTATAAAGAGCCATTAATCTTCTTTGATAAGCCAATTGGAAGGGCTTGGTTAAGCGGACTAGGTAAAATTAAATGGGAAGTCACGTTAGAAATTATTGTTAATGGAAAAATATGTTGTAAAGGTTTACAGGACGGTGCTTTTTTTGACCTGCAAAGAAAACGTCCAATTAAGACACCTACAAAATTGATGGAAATTTATCAGTCAGCAACCGGCCTAACAGCAGTTAAACTATAGGTTATTTTTTGAAGTGTTTTTCATGTTGTATGGATTTATTGATAACCCGCGATATTCTTCGTGGTAACGCTTTTCTCTAATTCTGATTTTTCTTTGAAAGTGCCTAAACATTTATCCCCAAAATAGTTTGTAATGCCCCAATAGTAATTTTCATTATAGTAGTGATGCCACATATGGGCACGTTTTAATTTTTTTCCGACAGGTGTCAGAGATTGATATTCAGGCGTGTGATGACCAAGATGCACCCATTCATACCATAAGTAATAAAGCACACCAGATGTGAATGGAACAAGTGCAATGGTAAAGCTCCAAGTAATAATTGCAAATAATATGTATGTCTGTATCAGGTGAATAACAACTGCCCATACCGGTGCAAATAATAGTTCATAATTTTGAGGCTCACGATGATGCCCGTGGTGTAATCGGATCATCATACGACGCAGAAGGCCGTCTTTTATTGGGAGTTGAGCATGAAGAATAAATTTATGTGCATACCACTCATAAAAAGGTGCGATTATAATGGGTAGTATTAACCAAAGATAGTAATGTTGTAATAACCCTGTAGAAATACAAACAACTAAACAGGCAAAAAATAATACCCATAATCCTATAATGGTTGAGTGGGTAAAATAGCCTTTTAACATTTTTTTCATAATATCAAAGTCGTTTAGTTAAAATACAAGGATACATTTTACCAAGTTAATGGAACACTTCAATATTTGTTTTTTTATACACCTACTTAAATATAATGATCAAGTTGTAGTATGATATGTCAAAATATGAATGTTAAGTTAATAATCGAGGTTTATGATGGCGTCTTATAGTACAAATGAATTCAAAAATGGACTAAAAGTTTTATTGGATGGTGAGCCAATGAGTATCTTAGATAATCAAATTGTTAAACCTGGTAAAGGCCAGGCATTTAACCGTGTTAAGCTAAGAAATTTAAGAAATGGCCGCGTGATTGAAAAAACATTTAAGTCTGGTGAGAGCATAGAGGCTGCCGATGTTCTTGAGGTTGAGGGTCAATATTTATATACAGATGGTGAGTTCTATCATTTTATGGATCCAAGTTCATTTGAACAGGTTGCAGCTAGTGAAACAGCAGCATCAGATTCTATAAATTGGTTAAAAGAAAATGATATGTTTACGATAACTTTATTCAATGGTGACCCCATTACTGTTACACCACCAAACTTTGTAGAGCTTAAAATTACTGAAACAGATCCTGGATTAAAAGGCGATACAGCAGGTACAGGTGGTAAGCCAGCTACTTTGGAAACTGGAGCGGTAGTTCGTGTGCCTTTATTTGTGCAAATAGATGAAATAATTAAAGTTGACACTCGAACAGGTGAATATATATCTAGAGCAAAAGGGTAAACATGAAAAATGAAAAAAACCTAGTTTGGATTGATCTTGAAATGACAGGTCTCGAGCCTGAAACTGATACAATCATCGAAATAGCCTCAATTATTACTGATCCAGAATTAAATATCATTGCAGAAGGCCCTGCTTTGGCAATTCATGAATCAGATGAAGTATTAGCTAATATGAACAAATGGTGTCGTAAAACGCATAAAAAATCTGGATTAACTGAGCGTGTTAGACAAAGTGAAATTACACTTGAACAGGCAGAAAAACAAACACTTGATTTCGTTAAAGAGTATACATTTGAAAATACGTCTCCGTTATGTGGGAATTCAATTTGGCAAGATAGACGATTTCTAAATAAATATATGCCGAGTTTAGATGCACATTTTCATTATCGTTTACTTGATGTTAGTACACTTAAGATACTGAGTTCTCATTGGTATCCAGATGTTTTTAACGGTGTCAGTAAGGATAGTAAACACTTAGCGCTTGATGATATAAGAGAGTCTATCGAAGAGCTTAAATATTATCGTGAGAAAATTTTTCAGTAGCGTTTTTCTTGAATTATTCATGGCTTCAATTGGTCGTTAGAGAACATTTTTTTTATAAAGTCTTCTGTAGTTTTAAATTCGTTTCTTTGCATGCTATAGTTATTACAGATTTTAAGATTTAGGTTGCTGTTTTGATCTGGAATATTCCAAATATATTAACAATGTTGAGGATAGCGCTGGTACCAGTTTTTGCTGTGTTTTTCTTTTTGCCTATATCATCCTCTCACTGGATAACTTCCGGATTATTTTTTATCGCAGCATTAACAGATTGGTTTGATGGGTATATCGCACGAAATTTTGACCAAACAAGCAAGCTTGGTGCTTTTTTAGATCCAGTTGCTGATAAGCTTATGGTTAGTGTTGCTTTGGTTTTATTACTGAGCGTTTTTCCATACTGGTGGGTGGCATTACCCGTGGCTTGCATTATTTCTCGTGAGTTAATTGTATCAGCATTAAGAGAATGGATGGCTGAAATTGGTGAAAGGGCAGTTGTTAACGTATCTTCTTATGGTAAATTAAAAACGGCAGCTCAAATGGCAGCTATTTTAATTCTATTGGTATATCCAGGCAAAGATAATATCTGGGTTGTTATTGGTTTTATACTGTTATATATCGCTGTAATACTAACTGTTTACTCAATGTGGTTATATTTAAAGGCTGGCTATTACGCTGCCTTTAAGTCAGAAAGTAAATAATTCACAATCGTATACGTAAGTTCAAAGTGCTACACGGTAATAGATTAGGAGCTTATTTATGTCACAACAATACATATTGACTTTAGACCAAGGCACAACGAGTTCGCGTGCCATATTGTTTGATCATGATGGCCAAATATTTTCCATGGCGCAAAAAGAGTTTCAACAATTTTATCCGAAACCTGGTTGGGTTGAACATGACCCGAATGAGATATGGTCGACTCAGGCATCAGTTGCAGCCGAGGTTATATCGAAAGCAGGAATTAATGGCACAAATATAGCTGGTATTGGTATTACAAATCAAAGAGAAACCACTATTGTATGGGATAAAGATTCAGGTAAACCAATTTATAATGCAATTGTTTGGCAAGATAGAAGAACCGCTAAGTTCTGTAACGAGCTGAAAGCTCAAGAAGGTGCTGAACGAATCATTAAAAGTAAAACAGGTCTGGTTATCGATGCATATTTTTCGGCCTCTAAAATTAAATGGATTTTAGATAATGTTGACGGTGCTAAAGAAAAAGCAAAAAATGGTAAGCTATGTTTTGGAACAGTTGATAGTTGGCTAGTTTATAAATTTAAGAATGGTAAATCTCACGTTACCGATGCAACAAATGCATCTCGTACCATGTTATTCAATATTCATGACATGGAATGGGATAAAGACTTATTAGACCTCTTTGATATTCCAATATCTATGTTGCCTGAAGTAAGAGAATCTAGTGAGGTTATCACTAAAACTGCAACCACCTTATTTGCATCAAAGTTACCGATTGCGGGGATTGCGGGTGATCAACATGCAGCGTTATTCGGGCAGATGTGTGTTGAAGAGGGGATGTTGAAGACAACCTATGGTACAGGTTGTTTTATGATGATGAATATTGGACAGAAACCAAAAGAGTCTGCAAATAAGCTGCTAACTACCGTTGCTTGGAAAATAAATGGCAAAACTACTTATGCACTGGAGGGTAGTGTTTTTATTGGTGGCGCTATTATTCAATGGCTACGTGATGAGTTAGAATTTATTAAACATGCCAAAGATAGCGAAATCTTAGCTACTTCAGTTCAGGATAACGGCGGCGTATATGTTGTACCGGCATTAGCGGGCTTAGGCGCCCCTCATTGGGATCAATCTGCAAGAGGTTGTATTGTCGGATTGACACGCGGAAGTAATAAGGCGCATATCACCAGAGCCGCCTTAGAAAGCATAGCATATCAGGTGCATGATCTTGTGCGTGCGAAAGAGCATGATACCGGGATTGATGTAACTGAGATGCGAGTCGACGGTGGTGCTGTAGCAAATAATTTTTTAACTCAGTTTCAAGCAGATATCCTTGGTGCTAAAGTAATTCGACCAAATGTGATGGAAACAACTGCTTTGGGCGCTGCTTACTTAGCTGGCTTAGCTGTAGGGTATTGGGATTCAATCGAAAGTTTACAAAAGAAATGGGCTGTCGATAGGGAGTTTAAACCAAACATGCCAAAAGAACAAACTGCTGATCTATTGAAACACTGGAATCGTGCATTATTACGTTCAAAAGGGTGGGATGACTAGGCTTTGGTAAGACGGCTGCGATTGTTGACTTCATCATATAATTTTTCACTGGTAGATAATTGACTAAATGTCATAACACCATAATCATGAATTTATTTGTCACTCGATAAAACTTAACATACACCATATGAAATTACTTTATCGATACACTTGAGCTAACTTCAATTAATAAAGTCATTATCATTGTAATTAAAAAGCAGTTAGAAATTAAAAATGTAGCCATCCTTTGAAGCACATTATTATAAGTTAAGTGAATGATAGAATGTAAAATTCTAAACCCAACAAATAACCAAGCGAGGGTAAGATACATTGCATTTGTGTAATTTAAGAAAGTGATAATTAAGATACAAGTATAAAATAACCCTGTTAGGATCCCTAGATTTTCGTAATGACGCGAGGCAATAAGGATCCATTTACTCTTAACATTATTAAAAGACATATTTTTTAAATGCCCTTGATCTAAGTGATCATTTCTTAATGCGATTACCCTTGCAAACATTAATATGAATAAGCTAATGACAGTAAATATCATCATTATAAAAGCAGGGTACAACATTGCTAAACTATTTATAGTCATGTCTTATCTTATTTGTTATTTATTTTTTCCCACATTGTCGGTGTATACGTTTTAAGAGATAATGCGTGAACCTCTCCAGTCTCAATCTTATTTCCTAATGCTTCATACACCATTCTCTGCTGTTTAACCTTGTTTGGGGTTTCTTTAAATAACTCACTTATAACAATTGCTTCAAAGTGGACATTGTCAGGAGATTGTACAATGGCTTTTGTAGCATTGCCTAAATTAGTTTCAATTAAAGTTTCTAATTCATTATCAGTCATAATCTATTCCATTATTTGATAACTTTTGAGAGGCCTTGGGCATCAATTAGTCTTATCATTCCAGGGTTCTTAATATTTACTAATACAAGGTTAATGCCATTTTTTTTTGCGTAACGCATATTAACAAGTATCCAAGATAGGCCTGAACTATCTACCAATTCTATGTCATTTAAATCAATTACCCAGTCAGTATTTGAATTGACATCTTTCCTTAGTTTTTTAGTATATGATTCTAATTTAGATACATTGCTAAATACTATGGTACCACTAATAGCCCACTGGTTACTTGATTTTATAGATAGGTTGTAATTACCCTTGAGATCGCGCATTGACTCGCTTCACTCCATCAATTGCCTCTTCCATGTTGGAAATAGGTCTAAATTGAGATTGATAGTTTTGCATTATGCTAATGCCCTCTACTGCAATATCGTATATTAACCATTTTCCATCTTGGCTTATGATGTAGATAGTAATATTTGAACCTTGGCTATTGCTATTTTCGTTTCTAATTATACCGGTTACCTGAACATATTTTTGACCTTTCCAAGCACTTTCTGGTAAGTTATTAAAACTAACACTATATTGACCAACTTTTGCTACATTCTTTGCATATAAACCAGTTAATAATGTTAAAAATTGATTAATGAATTCAGATTTTTGCGTTGCTGTGGCTGTTCGCCATTTTGGACCAAGCATCATTGCTGCAATTCGATTAGTGTCTATATTGGGAAGTAAGTATTTATCAATGATGACTTTTAGTTCTTTTGGGTTATTATTAATTTGATCCGCATTTTTTTCTAAAAGTGACTGGATAGCTAAAATTGAATTATCCATCACAATAATTGGGCTTTTGCTTGTAGTGTTTACAGCGGCTTTAGGTAAGTTTATTCCACTTTCTGTTGATGAATCATTGTCGCTAGCAGCTGCTACTTTCTCGGTGTTTAATGGTGCTGATTTAGTCTCAGTATTTTCTTTTACTGAATCACTTTGAGTTGCCGCTGCTTGTTGTATATCAAGTGGTTGGTTTTCTGGTTGAGTATTGGCTACGCTAGAACTTGGTGCTGCAGATTGCTGCACACTGCTATTGTCCACCCCTTCAGATGAAGCCTGCTGAACAGAGCTGTTGTCCGGCATTTTGACAGTGTCATCGTGACTACTGAACATTGAGCAACCAGTTAATAATATAGATGATAATATTGCTATTTTTTTAATCATTTTTTGCTATCGCCTCCTGATGCAAATGTACTAATTAGTGAGCCTAGATTTGTAGCTGAATAAGCAGTATGAATAACGCTGTCATTGTGAAGATTATCCATGTTACCACCAGCTTGAAGGCTAACGTAGTTTTCTCCTAGAATACCCGCTGTTTGTATAGATACACTACTATCGCTTGGTATTTTATCATATTGATTATAGATATTCATAACTACATTAGCCATAAAAGTAGTTTGGTCGAGCTGTATGCTCTTGACGTAGCCTATTTGAACGCCCGCTATACGAACAGCTGCATTTTTTTGTAGGCCGCCAATATTCCCAAAGTTGGCAGTTACTTCATAGTCATTATTTTGTGAAAGTGAGTTAGCTGAAAGACCGCTTGTTTTTAAAGCAAGAAAAATCAGAGCTAATATTGCACAAATAACAAATATACCAACAATGAATTCTGTAGATTTTTTATACATCTTATCCCTTAAACATAATAGCTGTTAATATGAAATCTAACCCAAGTATTAATAAAGAAGAATATACAACCGTTTTAGTTGTTGCTTTTGCAATACCTTCTGAGTTCCCTTGGCAAGAATAGCCTTGGTATATTGCTGTCCAAGTGACTGCAATACCAAAAATGAAGCTTTTAATTATACCATTTGTAATATCATGCATTGTAACGGAAGACTGCATGTTTCCCCAAAATGTTCCATAATACAAACCAAGCATATCTACACCTACTATGTAACCGCCATAAACTGCGATAGCACAAAATATAATATTCAATAGAGGCATTGATATGATGCCAGCCCAAAACCTAGGTGCAACAATAAATCTCAATGGGTCAACACCCATCATATTTAAACTTGCTAACTGTTCGGTTGCTTTCATTAGGCCAATTTCAGATGTTAAGGCACTGCCAGATCGTCCTGCAACTAAAAGAGCAGTAATTACAGGGCCTAGTTCACGCAATACACTCAATGCAACCATAGGGCCTAATGCTGATTGTGCGCTAAATTTTGCTAAAGTATAGTAACCCTGAAGGCCTAATACAAATCCTATAAATAAAGCAGATACACCTATTATTATAATAGACTGAACTCCAATATTATAAATTTGTTTTATTATTCCCCTAAACCTTACTGTTCCGAATATGGTTAGTAATATAAATAGTACAGATTCACCAAAGCTTGAAACCTTATCTATGGCTTTGGCGCCTAATTTTGCAGTAGATTTGTAAGGATGAAACATTAAATAAATTCCTCTGCAGGATAGTGAAATGGAACTGGACCATCTGGTTTTCCATTAAGAAATTGCTGTAGAAACTTACTGTCTGAGTTTTTAATATTTTCCGGTGTATCGGCAGCTACAATTTTCTTATTAGATATTACAACGACAAAATCAGCAATGCTCATAACGTCGTGAATGTCATGAGAAATTATAATTGACGTCATAGATAAAGAGTCATTTAAAGATTTTATTAGTTTTAGTACTACGCCTAATGATATTGGGTCTTGGCCAGTAAATGGCTCATCGTACATCATAATTTCTGGATCAAGTGCTATTGCTCTTGCTAATGCAGCTCTGCGTAACATGCCACCAGAAAGTTCGCTGGGCATCATTTGGGCCGTACCTCTTAACCCAACAGCTTCTAATTTCATTAGAACAATATTCTCAATGATTGACTCAGGCAGATTTGTATTCTCTCGAATAGGAAAAGCGACATTGTCATAAATGCTTAAGTGTGTAAATAAGGCACCAGACTGAAATAGCACTCCCATTCTTTTTCTAAGATTCATTAAGTCTTTTCTGCCAAGCTTTAAAACATCGTTACCTAATACTGTAATTGAACCGCTAGTTGGTTTAATTAATTTCCCTATTAAATGCAATAAAGTTGTTTTGCCAGTACCTGATGGGCCAAGAACAGCTGTGATTTTATTCTTTGGGATAGCAATATCAACGTTATCATAGATACACTTAACGCCTCTATGAAATGATAGATTTTTTATATCAATAGCTGTTTGATTAGCATCCATTATATATAGCTTACTTGGCATCAGGTAATGTTACATTAAGCTCAAGGACAGAGCTATCATCATTTTGAGATAATTCGACTTTTATTTGGTCAGAATTAACTTCAACATATTTCTTAATCACTTCCATTATTTCTTTTTGCAATTGAGATAAGTAAGCAGGCTGCTGTCCTGCTTCAGGTGCTCTATCTAGTCTTTGATGTGCAACAATAATTTGTAAGCGTTCTTTAGCTATATCTGCTGTAGATTTTTTCTTGTTTTTTTTCAAGTAACTAAATAAACCCATTATGCTGACGCTCCTTTAAATAATCTTTTAAAGAATCCAGTGCGTTCTTGTTCAATAAACCTTAAGGGTTTTTCTTCCCCAAGAAACCTGTCAACTGCATCAATATAAGCCTGTCCAGCCTGACTCTCTGTGTCTAAAGTAACTGGAATCCCTGAATTTGAAGCTTTTAAAACAGCTTTAGACTCTGGTATTACGCCTAGCAACGGGATGGCTAAGATTTCTTTAACATCATTCAGCGCAAGCATTTCACCATTTTCGACACGGTTAGGGTCATATCTAGTTAGAAGTAAATGTTCTTTTATTTTTTCACTACCGCTTTCTGCTTTCTTAGTTTTACTTGATAATAAACCTAGTATTCTATCTGAATCCCTTACTGAAGATACTTCTGGGTTAGTTACAATAATTGCTTCGTCAGCAAATCTCATTGCCATTAAGGCACCTTTTTCAATTCCAGCTGGAGAGTCACATACAATGTAATCAAATGTAATTGCTAATTCATTTAGAACTGCCTCAACACCTTCTTCTGTTAATGCATCTTTGTCTCGAGTTTGAGATGCAGGGAGTATGTATAAATTTTCTACTCGTTTATCTTTAATAAGGGTCTGATTTAGATTTGATTCTTTATTCACAACATTAATGAAATCATAAACTACTCGTCTTTCACAGCCCATAATAAGGTCTAGGTTTCTTAGGCCAACATCAAAGTCAATGACAACAGTTTTAAAGCCTTTAAGGGCCAATCCGGTTGAGAAAGCAGCACTTGTTGTTGTTTTGCCAACACCGCCTTTACCAGACGTAATTGCAATAATTTTTGCTCGTTTATCTGGTTTATTTTGTTGCTTTTCAGTTTTTTGTTTATTTGCCACTTATCTACCTCGACTAGTTAGATTTTTTGTATGATTAATTGTCCGTTTTGAAGATATATCTGATGGGGTGTGTTTTCTGGATAGCCAAGTGTTTCATCAAGAAGCTTGTACTGGCCAGCAACCGAGACAATATTTGCTTCTAATGACGAGCAAAATATTCTAGCATCTACATCTCCGTTTATTCCTGCAAGGGCTCTACCTCTTAATGGGCCATAAACATGGATATTACCTTCAGCAAGTAATTCCGCTCCTGAGCTTACAGGACCTATTACAACAAGGTCTCCATCGGGCGCATAAATTTGTTGGCCAGATCTAACTTGTTTATTTATGACAATAGTAGGTTTTGTGTTTTTATTGCTATTTGATGCTGATTTGTCAGACTCAACATGTTTTTTTTGGTCAGTCTTTTTAGGTTGTGCAGTTGCTCTAGCCTCTTTAATTAAGGGTAGTTTGAATGACTTGATATAGTCTTTTCCCGCATCCGTCTTACAGATAAAGCCAACTGGTAAAATATTATGGTTTTTTAATAAGTCAGATAATAAAGGAAGATCAACTTCCGTTATGCTGTCTTCAATATCAGTAAGCTCGATAACCATTGGCGTGTTATTGAAAAACTGAGGCGCCTGATTTATCTTTTGTGAGAGTTGCTCTTCTATTAGCTTCAAGCTAGTTGAAAGAACGTGCAAAACACTAAGTGTAAACAGTCTTCCTTTTAATTGAAATGCTAGCTCCATTCTAATCCCAGGCTGGTTATTTATAGAATTATTTATATGTTTTATAGCTTTTCAACTTAATTTTATCAACCTAAAACAATATTTTAAGTTTAATTAATTGTTTATTAGAGATTGAATTATAATACAAAAAGTTTGGTTGTATGTTGCTACTTGATAATTATGCTATTAATAGGCACTATTAAAAAAATGACTTGAACCTTGTGCTATATGAACTTTAAGCCTAGAAATCTTCTTAAAGTACTAATAGTAGTGCTAATAGCTACGATTATCGTAACGAGTGGTTTAGGTGTAATGAGTAAGCTTTTCTTGGCTGATAATTATTCATTGTTAACGGCTAAATTATATTGCGATATATATCTTTACCTTGAAATACCCACAATGCTGTCTGTTGTCCTTGTTGGTGCTGGGCTTGGCGTTTCTGGGTGCGTTATGCAAACTATTTTACAAAACTCACTTGCTGACCCATCAATACTTGGTGTGTCCACTTCCTCTAGTTTTTTTGCATTAATTGGATTGCTTTTCATCGGTTCAGTTGGGGTGTTACCAATTAACTTGGTTATGTTTTTGGGTTCATTGATTGGCGCAATAATTGTATTGGTTATATTGTTTATTTTTTCAATGATAATTCAGAATGGTAGGTTAGTTGGTGTCTTGCTAGCAGGCGTTGCACTTAGTGCAATGTTTGGCGCGCTAATGACAATGATGTTAAGTTACATGTCAGTAGTAAGTTTGAAATCTTCAATAGCTTGGATGTATGGTAGTATAGATAGCATAAATTGGCTTGGTTTTATCTATATTGCAGTAAGCCTATTTTTTGGCTTGTTATTTATTTTCCCTCTAAGCAAAAGGCTTGATGTGCTGGCTATTGGATATGATAATGCGTTAGCTTTAGGTATAAATTTGAAGAAAGTATTAATTATAGCGGTGATTGGTGTTGCGATAATTTTGGCTGGCGGTGTTGCTGTTGTAGGTCCAATCGGATTTGTTGGATTAATTTCTCCTCACATTGCCAGGAGGCTTTCTAGTAGTAAACAAGGATACCTAATGGTAAATAGCTCATTGGTCGCTGCAAACATTATGCTCTTTGCAGAGCTTGTTTCTAAAAATATTGCAAAGCCTTATATAATACCGCTAAGTGCTATTACTGCGTTGATGGGCGCGCCATTCTTTTTATGGTTGCTTTGGAAAAATTATAGATCTAAAGAGTTATAGATTACTTGATTTTAGCTTCTTTGTACATGACATGCTTACGAACAACAGGGTCAAACTTTTTCATTTCCAATTTATCTGGAGTTGTACGTTTGTTTTTTGTTGTTGTATAGTAATGGCCTGTTTTCGCACTTGAAACTAATTTTATTTTATCTCTCATAATGTTCTTTCCTATACCTTGATGCCACGATCACGAATTTCCGAAAGAACATGATCGATCCCTTTTTTATCAATTAATCTCATGCCAGCAGCGCTTAAGCGAAGCTTAACATAACGGTTTTCGTTGCCTACCCAGAATCTATGAGTGTGGATATTAGGCAAAAAACGACGTTTTGTTCTGTTGTGGGCATGTGATACGTTGTTTCCTGTTACAGGTCTTTTTCCTGTTACCATACATACTTTTGACATTTATTGTTCTCCAATTCTAAGTCTATGTAATATTTTGGGCCTAGACATCCCATTGAGCATTCATTGGTGCCGAAGGAGAGACTCGAACTCTCACTTCCTTGCGGAAACCGGATTTTGAATCCGGCGCGTCTACCAATTCCACCACTTCGGCAAATAATTATAGCAAATTAGCTGGTGGCCAATCTTCAACAATTGTACCTAAAGAATATCCATTTTCAAGTAGTTTTGCTTTAATTTCTGTCAGTGATTTTTTACCAAAGTTTGGTGTTTTTAATAAACCTGACTCAGTTCTTTGTACTAATTCACCTATATAACGGATATTTTCTGATTTAAGGCAATTTGCTGATCTTACCGTCAAATCAAGATCTTCAACAGGCCTAAGTAGGAATGGATCAATTTGCGGTTCCTCTTCTACTTTCAATCGCTCTTCAATTTCTTCGGCGTCAACCATTTTCGCCATTTGATTTTGTAGCATTGTTGAGCAAGAACTTAGGGCATCTGTAGCTGTGATGCTACCATCTGTAACTATATCAAGCGTTAATTTATTGAGATCTGTTTTTCTTTCAACTCGAGCGTTATCAACCGAGTAATTAAATTTTAATACTGGCGAAAACGTGCAGTCTAATTGGAAGAAGTTATCTTTGATTACATCTTCTGCTCGTCTATATCCACGACCTTTTGTGACATGTGCTTCAATCTCAAGCTTACCGTTTAAATTTGCTATTAATACTTCTGGATTTAATATTTTAACACCTTCTGGGGTTTCAAAGTCAGAAGCAAGAACAGATATATTCTTACCTGATTTAGATAATTTTATTGTGGCTTCATCAATATCATTATCAAGACTGATTAAAACAGCTTTAATATTAAGGATTAGCTCATCAACAGGTTCTGCGGTATCTTTAAGCTCCTGGTCTAAGGATGTGATATCGTTTATTTTAAGTTGATGTATTGCACATCCGGTTAATGAAAAAAGCATAGTCTGACGTAGCGCATAGCCCAGAGTGTATCCAAAGCCACGCTCAAGGGGTTCAACTACAATTTTACAAGATGATTCATTTTCAGATTCTTTTGTATCTATCGAACTTGGGTAAAGTAACTGTTCAAGTGCCATTATGATTACCTTATTGACTTTAATTTCATTCTTACATTCTTCGGATCAGGCATTATACATTGTCTATATTTAATTTGCACGAAAAAATTATAGTGTAACTATTCGGATTCATATTTTTTAATATATTCTTATCCGGTAGTAATTAAAATTTAGCATTAGTTATCATTCGTATATGCAATAGGTATAATAAATTCCTGAAGTCATAATATTGGAAGGAATTATGTTTAAAAGTTTATCTGATAGATTGGTATTAACACTTGATAAGGTTAAAGGCTCAGGAAGGCTGACTGAAGAAAACATCTACGATGCATTGAGAGATGTTCGCATGGCGCTGCTTGAAGCGGATGTTGCATTGCCTGTTGTTAAAGAGTTTGTTTCATCTATTAAAAAAGAAGCTTTAGGTAAAGAGGTTCTAAATAGTCTTACTCCGGGTCAAGCGTTCATATCTTTAGTTAGGAAAAACCTTGAAAGAGTAATGGGCGAAAAAAATGAGACGCTGGAGTTGAAAGCAATTCCTCCTGTTGTGATTTTGATGGCAGGTCTTCAAGGCTCTGGTAAAACAACTTCAACAGGTAAACTTGCCAAATTTTTGATTGAAAAGCAAAAGAAAAAAGTTATGGCTGTGAGTGTTGATGTCTATCGACCAGCTGCAATTGACCAATTAAATACATTGTGTAATGAAAACAATATTGAATTCTTTCCTTCAGATGTGAGTCAAAAACCAGTTAATATCGCAAAAGCAGCGCTGTCAGAGGCTAAGAAAACTCTATGTGATGTCTTGATCGTGGATACAGCCGGTAGGATGCATATAGATGATGCAATGATGGATGAAATTAAAAAGTTACATAAGGTAGTAAGTCCAAATGAAACTTTATTTGTTGTAGACAGTATGACTGGTCAGGATGCAGCCAATACGGCCAAAGCATTTGGTGATGCATTGCCCTTGACTGGTGTCATTTTAACTAAAGCAGACGGAGACTCTAGAGGCGGTGCTGCGTTGTCAGTTAGACAAGTAACTGGTAAGCCAATTAAATTTATTGGTATTGGTGAAAAATCTGATGCTTTGGAGCCATTTTATCCCGACCGGATGGCATCTAGGATTTTGGGGATGGGTGACGTATTGTCACTTATTGAAGAAGCTGAGCAAAAAATAGATCGCCAGAAGACGGATAGGCTGGTTTCTAAAATTAAAAAAGGGAAAGCATTTGATTTAGAAGATTTTATGGGCCAGTTACAACAAATGAAAAAAATGGGTGGCGTCGGCTCTATAGTAGATAAGTTGCCAGGTGTGAATTCTAATATGGTTGATGGATTAAAAGATAAAGTCAATAACAAGATGTTTGTTAAGATGGAAGCAGTTATTCAATCTATGACTAAAGAGGAACGGCGTAAACCCGATATTATTAAAAGTACTCGAAAAAAACGTATTGCTACAGGATCTGGTACAGAGATTCAAGATGTTAACCGTTTGTTAAAGCAATTTTTGCAAATGCAAAAAATGATGAAAAAAATGAAAGGTAAGGGCGGTATTGGTAAAATGATGGGTATGATGAAAGGCGGTATGCCTGGAATGCAGGGGATGCAAGGTAAAATGCCACCAGGTGGAGGAAAATTCCCTTTTTAATGAATCCTTCCTTTCACCCTTTAGGTGTAAATTAAATCTATCTATTCTTTGATATTTAACTGCTTTAAATATATTAGTTAACACTTTTTTCTGTGGCCTAGGTAATATTCTTTATTTGCTGTGAAGCGTTTCATGGAGTAATTAAAAGTCATCGTTTTTGTTTGTTTTCAAAATACATCATCTTAAGGCTCTGCCGCCTGAAATGCCCAGCTTTTAGATATTGATAAAAGTTATAATTTATCCAGATATATTATGGTTGATAGTCTTACAAGGTGGTCTTGGTATGAAGGGTCAGTATTTTATTTATACAGAGAAGGTGCTCTAATTGAACAGAGTTGAATTAGAGCATAATTTATTGAGTTCGATTTGATTGTATATATTGAAAAGATGTATATATAAGCAAACGAAACGAGATGGGTTTAGTCGCTCATTTCGTCAAATTGTGCTGTAGCAGGTTTTTTCCTGGTATCGTTTTCTGGTGCAATTGCTTTATCATCAGGCTTATTGTTGGCTATAGGATCTTTAGTCTCAACCTCTATTGTGATATCACCATTTTGTTCTACAGGTTGGTTTTGACTGGCGGCCTCTGGTTGTTCATTAGTAGTATGCGCGGGTTGTGCTGCTTCTAATGTTGGTGTTTTATCTTGATTGGATTCGTTCTCTTGTTTATTTTGTGTATCTTCATTTATAATGACTTCTAACACTTCAGTTGGTTCATTTGCAGTAGCGTCACTTTGAGCGTCAATGTGTGCAGTTGCTTGTTGATCCTCATTTTTGACAGAAGCAGGTTCCGGTGAGATCTCGTCGTTGGACTGTTTGGTATTTTTAGCTTCTAAGGCAGCATTTTTAACTATTTCAGCAATAAATCCCTGTGATGAGGGGTCCATTGCTGGGCTATATGCTTCTTGTGTGTCATTACGATCTTTGGCTTGTTTTTTATCCTTTGTAGATGATTTTGATTGATTAGTCTGATTAGAGTCATCTGTGGTTTTGACTTTTTCTTTTGCCTGATTAATATCAAAAGGTTCAAATTTCAAGTACTTAGTTTTAGTAATGCTTTTTTCAGTCTCATTTGTTTCAACCTGTGTTGCTGAATCATTGGCAATACTCGAACTATTAGCAAGAATATCTTTAACCATTTGACTAACTTGGTCTGATGACTTTTGTTTATTGTTAGATTTAGGGCTATAGGTAAGAGGTGTTACTTTTAGTCCGGTTGGTTTTGGTGTGCTTTCCACCGGTTTATTACTTGGTTCGTTTGTTGGTTTTTTTCTGTTTGAAAGGTCGATTAAGTCTTCGCTTTTGTGAATATTAGTGCGGTTACTATTGCTATACTTAGGTTTGGCTGATTTATTGTTATCATTTTTATAGCGGTTATTTCTGTTGTTTGTCTTATTTGTATTTTGGCTGTTTTGCTGATTTTTAGTGTTATTATTTCGACTCGTTGGTTTATTATTTTGCTGAGTGCTTTTAGTTTGTTTTTTGGTTTCGTTCTGCTTTGGTTGCTTTTCGTTATTGCTCCCAAAAATGGACTTAACTAATTTTGAGAAAAAACCTTCGTTTTGATTTTGTGGCGCAGCGCTCATTTGAATCGACCTTATTGCTGGTTGCTGTTTTTTGTTTTTATTAGAAGATGTTGGGCTATAAGCGTCAGCGTCCTTGTTGTTTGGCTCAATAAGGTCATGACTAGGTTTATTAGCACTGTATACGTCTCCCCATATTCTTTGGATTTTATAGTGAGGTGTGTCTAGGTTACTATTAGGGATTAGTACGATTTTTATATTTAATTTTTGTTCTAATTCACTAATAGAATTTCTTTTTTCATTCAAAAGAAATGTAGAGACAGTAATTGGGAGCTGAACTCTTACCTCATTGGTTTTTTCTTTTAAAGCTTCTTCTTCAATCAGTCTTAAAATTGATAAACCGAGAGATTGAACAGATCTTATGATGCCTTGACCTTCACACCTTGGGCAGGCAATTGTAGATGTTTCATCTAGTGATGAACTTAAGCGTTGTCTTGATATCTCAACTAAACCAAATTTTGAAATTCTGGTTAGATGAATTTTAGCACGATCCCTTTGTAGGTTATCCGCTAATTGGTTCTCAACTTGCTTCTGGTTTTGATTGTTCTCCATGTCAATGAAGTCAATAATAATAAGCCCACCAATGTCACGTAATCTTATTTGTCTTGCTGCTTCTTCTGCCGCTTCGATATTAGTATGAAGTGCAGTATCTTCAATATTGCCTCGTTTTGTAGATCTCGAAGAGTTCACGTCGATAGCTGTTAGCGCTTCTGTGGTATCTATTACAATAGAGCCGCCTGATGGAAGCCTAACTTCACGATGGTAGGCGTTCTCAATTTGGCTTTCAATATGGTATTTAGAAAATAAAGGGGTGTTTCCTTCAAGTTTTGTTAGCCTGTCTAAAAAATCTGGTCGCAACATGGCTATTTGACGGCTGAGATCTTGGAATCCTTCATCAGTATCTACGATAATTTCATCAATATCATCTCGCAAATAATCTCGAATGGCGCGCATGGTGATATCACTTTCACGATGAATTAAAAATGGCGCTGACCCTGTGTCAGCTGCTTTTTTTATAGCTTCCCAAAGGTTTAATAATATATTCAAATCCCATTGAATTTCTTCAGGTGAACGATCAACACCTGCAGTACGTACAATTACGCCCATATCTTCAGGAATGCTTAGAGAATCTATTAATGTTTTAAGCGCTTGCCTTTCCTTTCCTTCTATTCTTCTGGAGATGCCACCAGCGCTAGGATTATTTGGCATTAAAACTACATAGCAACCAGCCAATGTTAAGAATGTAGTTAAAGCTGCACCCTTAGTGCCTCTTTCTTCTTTGTTGATTTGGATAATTATTTCCTGCCCTTCTTTTAAGATCTCGTTAAGAGGAGGGAGGTTTTCATCTGGATTGACTTTCTTTGTAAAGTATTCTGGTGCAATTTCTTTTGCAGGTAAAAAACCATTTTTTTCTTCGCCATAACTAACAAAAACGGCGTTTAAACTGGGCTCAACTCTTGATATTGTTGCTTTATAGATATTAGCTTTTTTCTGCTCGTGATCAACATGTTCAATGTCGATGTCAAATAACTTATCATTCTCAGTTATTGCAATTCTTGTTTCTTCTGGCTGCGTCGCATTAATGAGCATTTTTCTCATTTTTATAGATTCCTTAATTGTTGTTATACACAGACATTAAGGCACGATATTCTATTATTTAGTTTTATAGCTTCTACTTTGGTGAAGTCATTTGGCTTAAATAAGTTAAAATTATTAAACTTGTCAAATATTGTGCACATTGCTTAAAGTGTCTGTATGTTTTGTTGTTCTGTTTTTTTTGGCATTAATCGCCATTTCCAAAATGCTTGCTACCTAGTCTTAACTGTAAATTTTGACAGTGCTAGTTATAAATTTAATATACAAGCTTACCAACTATATCAGATAACGAGCATCTTGCAAAAGGAACTTCAATATAAAGGTCATTTTCTATTTTAATTTCGTATACCAATAGGCAGTTATATCTCGAACATATCTGTATTTGTCGTTACAATAGCTTTCAAGTGTAATAAGTGATAACCATTAATGATGCATTCAATTGATCAAGCTCTCGAGATTATATACCGAGGGGCAGATGAAGTTTTGTTAGAAGATGAACTTGTTGTAAAGCTAAAAGAAAATAGGCCATTAATTATAAAGATGGGCTTTGATCCAACTGCGCCTGATATCCATTTAGGCCATACCGTAGCCATAAATAAAATGAGGCAGCTTCAGGAACTTGGCCACGAAATTCATTTTTTAATCGGTGATTTTACTGCGATGATTGGCGATCCTACAGGTAAGAGTGCTACAAGAAAGCCTTTGTCTGATTCGGCCATTGTTGAAAATGCAAAAACTTACCAAGATCAGGCATTTAAGATTTTAGATGAAAAACTAACAATAATTGATCGAAACTCTAATTGGTTAAGCCCGCTCTCAGCTGCTGATTTAGTTAAGTTAGCTGCACATAGTACCGTTGCAAGGATGTTAGAGCGAGATGATTTTTCCAAAAGGTATAAATCTGGCCAATCAATTGCAATTCATGAGTTTATCTATCCGCTTATTCAAGGTTATGACTCTGTTGCTATGAAAGCAGATATAGAAATTGGTGGGACTGATCAGAAATTTAATCTGTTAATGGGTAGGGAGCTTCAAAAGGCGCATGGGCAGAAGCCTCAGGTTGTTATTACAATGCCGCTATTAGAAGGGCTTGATGGTGTGCAAAAAATGTCTAAGTCTCTTGATAATTATATAGGTATAACTGAATCTCCAGATGAAATTTTTGGAAAAATAATGTCAATTTCAGATGAGTTGATGTGGCGGTACTATGATCTGTTAAGCTTTAAATCGATCAGTGAAATGGACCAGTTAAAGCGTGATGTTCAAGCTGGTGTTAACCCTCGAGACATTAAAATGGATCTTGGGAAAGAGATTGTCGCTCGCTTTCATGGTCAAAATAATAGTGAAAATGCCTATAATAATTTTGTTAACCGTTTCCGTAAGGGACAAATGCCCGATGATATGCCAGAATTAGAGTTGCAAGCGAATCAAGATGGGATGATGATTGCAAATTTGCTTAAAGAGGCAAATTTAGTTAATAGTACTTCTGACGCCATGAGAATGATTAAACAAGGTGCGGTAAAAATAAGTGGAGAAAAGGTTTCTGACTCTAAGCTATTAATTCAGCCTGGTACAGAAGATATTTTTCAGGTTGGTAAACGTAAATTCGCAAAAGTAAAAGTTATTTAGGAAAAGTTATGCCAGATTTTATAAGAGATATTCTCATCGTTGCCGTTGCAATTATTGCTTTAGTGATTGCTTGGGAGGTCTTCAAGCTTCTATTTGTGATTATCTTGATAGCGATTATTATTGTTTGCGCTTATAGGCTATTATTATGGTTATATGCGCTAATATTTGATCGTAAAAATAGATTAGAGTAATGTCAAAGGGTAAGCTTATAATATTAAATGGTGGTTCAAGTGCTGGTAAAACAACCGTTGCCAGATCTTTACAGAACTACGCATTAAAACAGAATGAGTTGTTCTTGCATTTTGGCATTGATTCTTTTTTTGATTTATTTCCCGATAATATAGGTATGCCAGAAAGTCATAAAATAAGAGAATCACTATTTGCTATTGAAGATCTGGGGCTTCATGGGCAGTCATACCCTATTTTTAAGCATACACCTAAAGGTAATAAAGTTGTTGAATCAAGATACTTGAGCATTAGAAGTTACCTAGATAAAGGCTTTAATATAATAGGAGATGAGCAATTTTGGGAGCTAGAGTGGCACAAGGCATTGCTGAATATTTTTAATGATAATGAGGTGTTTTTAGTAAAAGTATTTGCAGATAAGAACGTAGTTAGACAGAGGGAATTACAACGCGATTCTGCTAGGTTAGATAGACTCTGTTTTAGCTCATATGATTATTCACATAGAAATATGGAGTACGATTATATTATTGATACCACAAAAAAGACACCTGAGGTTTTAGCCAAGGATTTGTATCAGGCTTATAATCAAAACACTTTAATGGCATTTTCACGACTTAGGTTAAAATATTCACCTATTTAAAAGCCCAGACTTTAGCAAGTGCGAATGTAATTGGTGGTACAGTAATTAACGTACAGAATAGAGCCAGTTGATAATAGGGGATGAAAAATAAGTAAACCGCAAAGAGACCTTCATTTAGAATAAAACTGAATAATGCTACGACTAAAAACTTAACCCAGACAACTCTTTTACTTGATGTGGCCTGATTTCTGAAAGTAAGCTGATGATGTCCAAAAAAACTAACTTGATAGGCTAAAAAAAAGGCAATAATGTTTGCTGGTAATGGTTGCCAGTTAAAAGCTTCTACAATAAAGATTAAAACAATGAAGTTAACAATAGATGCAAGCCCGCCAATAAAGCAAAATACAAAGAGCTGTCGAAAGGTTTTGTTCTTATATAGTTTACGTATAATATTTTCAGAGTTTGTTGTCATTATTCATTTGGCTCGTATTGGTTAAGGTTACGACTTTCATTTTCATTAATGATATATTGTGGTCTTCGTTTTACCTCATTAAAAATACGGCTTATATATTCTCCAACTATTCCAAGTGATATTAGCTGTACACCACCAAAAAACATAATGCTTACTGCTAGAGTAGGGAATCCATTGGTTTCAACACCAAATATCGAGACTTCTAGTATAATATAAATGCCATAAATAATTGAAAAAAATGAGATAATGAATCCCATAAGTGAAATTAAACGAAGTGGAACATCTGAGAAAGAAATAATTCCAGTGAGTGCCAGCCCAAATAGTTTTTTATAATTCCATCGACTCTCTCCACCATCTGCCCTGTCTAAAACAGTAAATGGTACTTCACACCCTTTAAATCCTACCCAAGCGTATAAGCCTTTCATGAAACGGTTGACTTCGGGTAAGCTATTTAAGGCTTTTACGACTTCTCTATCTATCATTCTAAAATCACCAGCATTAGCAGGAATATGAATTCTTGATATTTTATTATTAAACTCATAAAAGGCATTCGATAGAAATCCTTTTAGCTTACCCTGATCTTGTCTTGTACGTATGCCATAAATATTTGAATACCCAGACTGCCATTTTTCTAAAAATATGTCTATCACATCGAGCGGGTGTTGAAAGTCTGAATCAAGTATAACTACTGTGTCTGCGTTTTTTGCTGATGTTGATTGTAAGCCTGCGCAGAGCGCAGCTTCTTTCCCAAAATTTCGAGCAAAACTGATAAACTCGATAGGGTAGTCTTTAACTACTGTTTGAATATTTTTAGCTGTTTCATCAGCACTTCCGTCATCAATGAAAACCATTTTGTATTTATTAGTTAAAGATGAAAGTTTTTTATCAAGCGCATGAATAAACTCTACAATAAGTGCTTCTTCGTTGTATACAGGAACGACGGAGCATATATATGGGTTTTCTATGTTTCTCGGTGTCATTAGTGTGATGTTACGATAACTTATACTGATTAAGTATAGTATATATATGTGAGTTTACTATTTATTGTTATTGAGGATATTCGATATACTACAGGTAGTATTTATGTTAATAAAATTTTTGTATGCTTCATGTTGCTTTATATCAACCAGAAATACCGCCAAATACCGGTAATATTATTCGATTATGTGCCAATACAGGTGCTGCATTACATTTGATAAAGCCTTATGGGTTTGAATTAGATGATAAAAGACTTAGGCGAGCAGGACTCGATTACCATGAATTTGCAGCTGTGCAGCAATATGATTCCTTTGAGATCTTTCTAGAAAAAAATTCGACAAGTCAGATTTATGCTTGTTCAACACACGGCAAACAAAGCTATACAGATGTTAATTATACTGAACATGATATTTTCTTGTTCGGACCTGAAACCAGAGGACTCCCAAAGCCATATTTGGAAAATTGCGCACTAAGTCAAATAATTCGAATCCCAATGTTGAAAGAAAGTAGAAGTCTGAATCTTTCTAACTCTGTTGCCATTATTCTTTATGAAGGGCTTCGTCAGCTTGGCTTTGAAGGATTGGTGTAGTGACTATTTTACGTCAATACCAAATTTAACAGAGAACCATAACCGATTGATGTAGTCTTGTAATTTTGGTTGCCATAGCTCAATAACATACATCTTAGCAATCATTTCTGGTGTTGGGTTTACGTTTGGGTCTTTAAATATGTCAATCATATAAGGTAGTGAGCCTTCAACTGCATTAGGTTGATAAATAAAATTACTGTTCGTCGCTGCTACTTTTGGATTCATTGTGTAATTGAGGAAATCATAGGCAGCATCAATATTTTTAGCACCTTTAGGAATCATTAATGCGTCAAAAAAAACACTTGCTCCGCTTGTTGGTAATGCATAACGTATCTGGGTGTTTGCGTGTGATGCTTTGCTCATGCCATATGAGCGCATGACATCGCCAGAGTAACCCATCACTAAACACAGGTCACCACTAGCCAAATCATTTTCATAACGATTGCTATCAAAATAAGTTAAGTAAGGTCTGACATTTTTAATTAGGTACTGGGCTGCTTCTTTGTAGTCATTTGGGTTGGTCGAATTGGGGTCTTTTCCTAAATAATATAATAAGTTACCAAACACTTGTTCTGGCTCATCAAGAAAAGAGATACCACAGTCAGAGAATTTACTTAAATATTTGCTATCAAATAGATACTTCCAATCATTTGGTACTTCTCCCTCAGGTAAACGTGCTTTCGCTTCAATAGCATTGTAACCAACACCGGTAGTGCCATAACTGTATATAATTGCATATTTATTGCCTGGGTCATTTATTTCTGCAACTTTATCATAAATGGATTTATTTCGATTTTTGTAATTAGAAAGCCTAGTAGTATCAATTTCTTCGAATGCACCCGCAGGTATTTCAAATGGGAGGTATAGCGTACCTTGTTCTACAACATCATAGCCTGTATGACCAGTCAGTAATTTTGCTTTTGTCATATTATCGTCAGTTGTATAGCTTTGGATAATATGTATCCCGGTGAGTTCCTGAAAACAAGAAAGGATTTTGGGTGAAGTATAGTTTGCCCAGTTGACATAGCTTAATATCCCGCTGCCTTTGGTTGTGCCTTCAGAATATTCTGAGCAATTTTCTGAGCCTAAATAATTATTCTCAATGGATAAGTTATCTGAATTATTCTCTCCACTGTCGCTATTATTTGAACAGCTTATAATTAGTAGAGAACTTAAAATAATAAGTATTTTTTTCACAGTAATAAATCACACATTCGCGTATATGAAATATAGCTGATTTCATTTTTATTTGTTGCTAGTTAAACAATAATTTGTGAAGATAATAGTATTTTTCTATTTTAAAAATATTATGGATATCAATAAGAATGTCATTATTGCAGGTGTTGATGAGGCTGGAAGAGGTCCGCTTGCAGGCCCTGTTGTTGCGGCAGCAGTTGTTTTTGGAGATGATTATATTCCAGAAGGATTAGCAGACTCAAAAAAAATTTCTGAAAAGAAACGAGAGAAATTATTTGATGAGATTATTTCTAGTGCAAAATCATATGCCATTTCTATTGCTACAGTTGAAGAAATTGACGCTATAAATATTTTGCAAGCCTCTTTATTGGCAATGAAGCGTTCAGTTGATAAACTTACAACTCACTTCAGCATGGTGCTTGTGGATGGAAATAAGTTACCTATTTGGGATTATCCTTCAGAAGCAATCGTAAAAGGTGATACTAAAATAAAAGAAATTTCAGCAGCTTCAATTTTGGCTAAGGTTTATCGTGATAGATTAATGCTTGAGATTGATAAGCATTATCCTGAATATCTTTTTGCTCAACATAAAGGTTACCCTACAAAACAACACTTAGAAAAAATCAGTCAGTACGGTGTACTTAATGTTCATAGAAAATCATTTAAACCAATCAGAGAGCTATTGTAAGGGTGTATAAAATTTTCCATTCAATGTAAAATCAATCTGATAATTAATAATATGAGGTAATTATGGCAGGTCATAGTAAATGGGCGAACATCAAACATAAAAAAGCTGCCCAGGATGCAAAAAGAGGTAAAATATTTACAAAATTAATTCGAGAAATCACCGTATCTGCACGAATGGGAGGGGGTGATCCAAGCGCTAATCCTCGCCTTAGAGCAGCAATCCAGACAGCATTAAGTAATAACATGACGCGAGATACAATTGATCGTGCGGTTAAAAAAGGCGCTGGAGATGATGATGGTGCAAATGTTGAAGAAATTCGTTATGAGGGTTATGCACCAGGTGGTGTTGCTATTATTGTTGATTGTATGACCGATAATCGTAATCGCACCGTTGCAGAGGTTAGGCACGTGTTTACTAAGTCAGGTGGGAATTTAGGTACAGATGGTTCGGTTTCCTATTTGTTTGAGAAAAAAGGCTTTATTTGCTTTGATGATAGTGTTGATGAAGATCAAGTAATGGAGGTTGCGATTGAATCTGGAGCGGATGATGTTGCTTTGAATGATGATGGTTCTATTGATGTGATTACCGATGTTGATCATTTTTCTGATGTTAAAGACAGTTTAGATTCTGCTCAATTAGCATCACAAAGCGCTGAAATTACCATGGATGCTGCTGTTAAAGTACCGCTTGACGAAGAGGGTGCACAAAAACTTTTAGCTATGGTTGATCGTTTTGAAGACTTAGACGATGTTCAGAATGTTTATACTAACGCAGATATTTCGGATGAAATCATTGAAAATATTTCAGGCTAATCTCATATTATGATCATTCTGGGGGTTGATCCTGGATCTCGCATTACTGGTTTTGGTGTGATACAAATCTCATCTAAACGCTGTCAATATGTCACAAGTGGCTGTATACGAATTACAGAAATCTCAGTTGAGAAGCGGCTCAAACAAATATTTGATGGTCTTTCAGAAGTGATTCAGTCAACTAAGCCAGATGTGGCTTCAATTGAACAAATTTTCATGTTTCAGAATCCTGGTGCAGCGTTAAAGCTTGGGCAAGCAAGGGGTGTGGCGTTGTTAGCTTTAGCGCACCATTCTCTTTCGGTATCTGAATATTCTGCTAAACAGGTAAAAAAGTCAGTGGTTGGTACTGGTGCTGCATCTAAACAACAAGTGCAACATATGGTGCAAAGTATTTTAGAGTTGAGCGCAAAGCCTCAAGCAGATGCAGCTGATGCCTTAGCAATCGCAATTTGCCATCACCATACATCTCAAAGTCTTCTGCATTTACACGATGCAACTAAAATAGTCCATGGCCGTTTAAGAAGGTGAGTAAAATGAATTTTATTAAAAGAATTAGCATGAGTATTTCTCATTTTGCTAAAGGTTCAAAATCAAGTTTCTTAAAATTAAAGTTAATTTTTGAACAAGAAACCGAAAACTCGATAGATGTGGTAGAGGCTTATAGTCGATTTATCAGTGGAAAAGGTTCAAAGTCAGAAATAAAAGATGCAAATTTGAAACTCAGGGATTTATTAAAAGCTGTTGGTCTAGGTGGGTTTTGTATATTACCTGGTACGGTTGTGACATTACCAGTTCTTATTATGGCAGCTAAAAAAGTAGGTATTGATTTATTGCCTGAGTCGGTTTATAAGCAATACCCGAATTTAAAGAGCAATAAAAATTTAAAAACAGTTCCTATTGAGGACATTCAGGAATAATTTACCTGAATCGTTTATTACAAATCAGTGCAAAAATAACTAGAATTACCAGTGATCCGAGTCCATATATAACATTATACATTATAGGATACCCGCCATAAGCTTGCTCTATGTCACCTTGAGTTTGTCTAAAACATAATATTGCTAATACGGCAGGGATTAAAAAGCGGACAAAAATATTAAATAGAACCCCAAGTTTGACGTTAGCTTTTTTGCGTAAGTTATAACGAAGTCTTTCTGCATCATAGAACCAGCCGATGGCAATCGTTTCTAGTATGCACACAATGACAATGCCGTATCCGCTAATATAGTGGTCTACAATGTCTAATACATATAAACCATTATTTGCTGAATATAACAATCCAATTAAGAAAATAATGATACAATTTACTAATAGAAGTATCGCGCGATGAATTTTTTGCGAGCCGTCCATCATTGCAGCCAATACTGATTCAAATAGAGAAACTATGGAGGTGAAAGCTAATAAAAATAACGAAATGTAAAATATAGTAGAGAAGAGTTTATTACCATATGGTAAGAGTGCTAAGGCTTTTGGTATGACGACAAATGCTAAACCTATGCCTTGTTTGACTACTTCTGAAATGGTTGTGTTATGTATTGTAGCCATGTGGCCAAGTACCGAAAATACGATTATTCCACCTAGAATTGCAACAAAGGTATCGCCAGAGACTATCCATATTGCCACACGTTTTACGTTTACCTTTTCGCCTAATATTGCACCATATGCAAACATAACGCCAAAACCCAGCGATAAAGAAAATAACACTTGGCTGGCGGCATCGAACCATAAGTCCCAAGAATAAAGTCCATCCCATTTAGGTATTAAAAATGCCCTTAATCCCAGTTCAGCGCCTTCTAAATTAACTGAATTAACCGCTAATATAATGAGTAAAATAAAGGGAATTGGTGTTATCCATTTAGCAACAATAGAGATGCCGCTTGTCCCTTTAAACATAAACAAATAGACCAATATGAGCGTAATGATAACACCAATCATGATGTGGTAGTTAAAGGCATTTACATTTGAAACATGGTTGGATAGGTTTAAAAAATCATTATAAAAGTAGGTTTCTGAATTTGCGTGCCAAGGGAGATTAAGGCCACCGAGTGCATAGTTTAATGTCCAACCTGTAATAACCAGATAATACGTCAATATGAAAAAAGAAATAAATACGGCAAACCAGCCAATAACTCTAAACTGTTTTTTATTTCCAATTGCGCCAAGTGATAATGGTGCACCTTTTCGTGTAATTTGACCTAGCCCAACTTCCATAATCAAGAATGGCAAGCCTATAGCAAATAAGCAGATAAAGTAGGCAACAAAAAATGCTGCACCACCATGCTCATAAGCTAGATAAGGGAAACGCCATAAGTTTCCTAATCCAGCAGCTGAACCAATTGCGGCTAAAACAAATATCCACGGAGATTTAAAATTTTTGCGTTTATTTATTTGGGTCACGGGTTAGTTACCTTGTTTCTGATCAATTACCAAACATAGTAATCTGTCATTTAAACTTAGCGTAATAGTATACGTGAATTCAAATCATATTAAAAAGTGTGTACTGAGTATTCTGATACGATGCTATTTTTTTAAAACAATAACATCGCATTTAGCTTGATTGATAATTGCATCAGCAGTTGAACCTAAGCGACCAAAAATATTATGTTTATGACCATTAACAATAATGGCATCAACTTTTAAGTTTTTCGCATTTTCTAAAATAGAGATATCAGGTCGACCTATTTCAATAATCCCTTGGTCTTTTGCAAGCCCACATTCGGTACATAGTTTTGCCATGTCTGCCTTGGCTTGATTGGTAATATTTGTTTCAAGGTTATCTTGAACGCCATATAAGTCAGGTGAAATATAGCTAGCATCTGCATATATTAATGAAGCTGGATGGATAACATGAATAAGTGTTAGTTTGGTGTTATGAGATTTTACTGACTCTATCGTCTTTTTTATTGTGGGAATTTGCTCTGCATTTAACTCAATTGCATATAAAGCGCTTTTGTACTGAATCATTTACAACTCCATTCATCATTAAATTCATTTTATTATAGGTCTATAAATAGCTGTTAGATATGTATTTATCACATATAATTTAAGTACAATTGCACTAGATTTTCATCCATTTCTGGATATTAAGTAAAAGAATGGCTAAAGCAAAAATAAAATTTATCTGTCAGGCTTGTGGTAGTGTTGTCAATAAATGGCAAGGGCAGTGTCCTGAATGTGGAGAGTGGAATTCTCTGGTAGAGGCGCGTGAAGAGGAAGTAAAGCGCGCATCTAGTTCAAAAGGTTATTCTGGGCAAGCAGCAGATGTTCAAAATTTATCAAATATTGTTTTGGAAGATGTTGATAGAATTTCTAGCGGTATCTCAGAAGTCGATCGCGTGCTTGGTGGTGGTATTGTTCCTGGAGAAGTCATTTTAATTGGTGGAGATCCAGGGATTGGTAAATCATCATTATTAGCACAAATTATGACTTACCTTTCTAGGAATTATAAAGCTCTTTATGTTACAGGTGAGGAGTCATTACAACAGGTTGCAATCCGTTCAAGACGTATGGGGTTATATGAAGAGAAGTTATTATTAGTATCTGAGACAGACGTTGATAGTATTTGCCACCTTGCACAAAAAGAAAAGCCACAAATAATGGTAATAGACTCCATTCAAACCATGCAGTTACCAGATATCCCATCTGCAGCTGGGGGTGTTTCTCAGGTAAGAGAGTCAGCAGCGGCATTAACCAAATATGCCAAACAAAACAATTGTGCCATATTTTTAGTTGGGCATGTGACGAAAAGTGGGGAAGTTGCAGGACCAAGAGTATTAGAGCATATTGTTGATTGTGTTATTTTTATTGAAGGTCAGAATGATGGTCGATATCGCATTATGCGCGCTATGAAAAATCGCTTCGGTGCTGTTAATGAAATTGGTATTTTTGCAATGACAGATAAAGGTATGCAAGAGGTTAAGAACCCATCTGCATTATTTTTATCGAGAGAAAATCAAGAGATAACGGGAAGTGTTGTTTCAACTGTTTGGGAAGGGTCAAGACCATTGCTTATTGAGATTCAAGCACTGGCAGATGAGAATGCTTTTGGTAACCCAAGGCGTGTTGCTATAGGTGTAGATAATAATCGTTTAGTAATGTTGTTAGCAGCAATGCATCGTCATGCGCATGTTTTTACTGGGGATAAAGATATCTTCATTAATGTATCAGGTGGTGTAAAGGTGACCGAGACTTCGGCTGATTTGGCTTTGGTTGTGGCTGTAATCTCAAGTTTACGGAATATTATCATTTCTAATGATTTGATTATATTCGGTGAGGTTGGGCTCTCTGGTGAGGTCAGACCTGTTTCTTATGGTCAAGAACGTATATTTGAAGCAGAAAAACACGGGTTTAAAGAAGCAATTATTCCATTTGCTAACAAACCGAAACGATTTTCGGGTAAAATGAAAATTCAAACAATTAAGCACGTTAGTGAAATATTAAAGCTCATTGGAGAATAAAATGAGAGACATAATTGGATCAATATCCGCGCTGAACTGGATAGACTGGTCAGTAATGATATTAATCTTGTTAATGGGTTTGGCAGGACTAAAGAATGGCTTTATTAAAGAAGCTTTTGGTATTGTTATTTGGTTTATTGGTGCGCTTGCTGCCTATTATTTTGCGGATATGTTAGCAAATAAGTATACCGGCCTTAATAGCTCAGAAGTCGTGAGATTTTGGATATTCTTTATCCCAATATTAATATTAGTATGGGTGGGCGCTAAACTTATCGCGTGGATGCTACCAAATTCCCTTTCTGACTCAGAATCAACAAGCATTATTGATAAAGTATTTGGTTTCCTGTTAGGTGCTGCAAAAGCTTTGTTTGTTATCAGTATCATATTTTCAATATTAAATACCGTACCATATGTCACTTCATCTAAGCCTTGGCATAATTCAACATTAACGCCTTACATATTAAAGACCTCCGCTTGGATAAAAGTGGGTGTGTCGAATGAACTACATACTAATGACTGACCTTTGCATTGGCCTCATTGTTAAAAAATACATATATAATTTGTACTTAACTGATAATAATCACTAAAGTTATGAGTATTAGATGTAAGGTTTATTTCGAGGATAGTTATGAATAAAGTAATAAAATTTGCAGTTGGAGGGTTATGTTCACTTGGATTTACCCTAGGCTTTTCAGCAGCAATGCTTGATGGTGTTAAGAACGATAAGCTAGATGGTAACAGCTACTGGGCAACAGTGAGTGATGATAATGTAGATGGAAAACCTGTTATTCAATCAATTGTTGAAATTTCTGCAACAAGTAGTGGTGATGTTAAGGGTGAAGTGCTAGTACCATTTGTCAAAATTGTTGATAACCAAGCTCAAGTGCCTCAAATGATATGTACTGAATGTAATGGTGATTTAAAAAATAAGCCGATTATGGGCTTAAACATTATTAATGCTAAATCATCTGGTGAAGAGTACAAAGGTAATATTATTGACCCAACTTCTGGTAAAGATTACTCATTAAAAATGTGGCTTTCAGACAAAGGTAATGTCCTAAATGTGCGTGGATATATTATGTTTTTTTATAGAACACAATATTGGTATCACGTAGACAGTAAAATTGCACAACAATGTTTGAAGTGGTTCCAAGGGCAGGCATATGCTAAACAAACTGATGAGTCTAGTGCGAGTAAAACACTTGCATCAGGTAAATATACCTTTTTTACCGATAAGACTGACCCAACTGCAACAACAAAAGCATTATCTGAGTTATGTCAATAACAATGTATTCATCAATACAAAATAATCTTCTATTCTAATAATACCGCTAAGTTAATTGAGGCAACCGTGTCTAAGGTATTATTCTTTCATAATAATGATCTATATAAACAACATCTAAATTTTGATGACTCACCAGAGTGTGCTAAACGACTGGATATTGTCAATTTAGCAATGCAAAAATGTATCTCAGAAAATCTTATTCAACCGAGAAAAATTAACGTTAATATCAATGATCCTGAGACGTGTTTCCAATATATTAAAAAAGTTCATGGGCAATCTCATATAAATAGTGTATTTCAATCGAGTAAACACATTAGTGCGCTGAACCCAATTTATGGCATTGTAAATACTATTGATGAAGTATTAAATGCAGATAAATCGAACATTTGTGCTTTTTATGCGGTTAGGCCACCAGGTCACCACAGTTTTGAGGGTGGTGCAAATATAGAAGATGACCGAGAGGGTGGTATCGATTGTGGGGATGGTTATTGCTATTACAATAATGTGGCCATTGCAGCTCAATATGCTTCTGAACGATTCAATAAAAAGAACATCTTAATTATTGATTGGGACTATCATCATGGTAATGGTACACAGCATGTGTTTTTTGATGTTAGCGATATTGAGAAGAATCAGTTTACAGCCAAACATTCTGATAAAAATATCTATTTTGTCTCATTCCATAATGCCAATAATTATCCTTACACTGATTCAGGTCAAGAAAACCCAGTGAACTTTGGCACAGTAAAGGGTAAAGCAACGATTGGTAATAGTTATATTGATAATGTTCATACGCAGCAGTATCAATATCTGGACGAATTTTTTTTGCCAAAGTTTAAACAAGCAATGGACCAAGCATTTGATAATTTTCAGCCAGATTTAGTTTTAATATCTGCTGGCTTTGATGCTAGAAAGGGTGACCCAATTGCACGCTTTTTGCCTGGAGAAGGCATCTCAGACAAATGTTATTACGATATGACGCAGATCTTAAAGAAAAAAGTAAAGCAACAAAAAGAAATAGTGCCAATCATTTCAATTCTAGAGGGTGGTTATAATGTGACTGATACTGGCTTTTCTGAGGCTGTTTATGAACATATTCGAGGGTTGGTAGAGTGATGAGGGTTTTAAAATGAGTGTCTATAAGTATATAGGGTGTATTCTATTAGTGATCAGTTGCATGATCGGTGGGGGAATATTGGCTCTGCCGCTTTTAGTTATGCAGCTTGGACTCATAGCGACTGCTATTATTATTGTTATATTCTATATATTAATGACTGTTTCTGGTCTTTTAACGCTTGAATCAAGTATACAGCTCCCAGAGTATCGGAACCATTTTACCTCATTAGCAAAAGCAACTGCAGGTTCATGGGGGAAATATATAACCTTAGTTGTATTTGCTATAGCCATATATGCTTCATTAGCCGCTTATATTTCCGCTAGCCCTGACTTATTATTAGAAGGCATTGATAATTTTATTAGCGTAAAACTCACATCGAATGAACTAAGTTTTCTGTTTACCTTTGTTTTGGGCATCATCATCGTTTTAAGCATGAAATATGCTGAACGACTTAACCGTTTTATTATGACTGTTAAGTTAATTAGTTTGGTTCTAGTCATATTACTATTGTCGAATTATATTACTGAAAATAAAGTAGGGGCATATTCTGTTGACTTTAGTGTTTTGCCGCAAGATGTATTAGTTGTTATATTGGCGTTTTGTTATCAATTATTAATACCGAGCTTGGTGAATTATATTGGTAGAGAGAATGGTAAGCCATTAAAAAAAGTAATCTTGATTTCCACTTCAATCACTTGTGTTATTTATTTGCTTTGGGCTTGTGCAATCGCAGGCTTTATTCATAGTATTCCAGGGCAAGAAGGTTCTGATGTTACTAACTTATCCCAGTTGGTTAAACTATTAGATGAAGACTCAGGTTCGAGATACATTCCCATATCTATTCACACATTTTTAGATGTTACGCTATTTGCCTCATTTATTGCCGTCTCAATTGCCTTTGTCGATTTTTGGATTGATGCGCTAAATTTAGACTGGCATCTTAAGGGTCGAATTATTGCGGGGCTTATTGCATTTATTCCGCCTTGGTTCGTCGCGAGTTACTTTAAGCAGATATTCTTATATGCACTATCAATCTCAGGATATTTTGGCATGATCTATGCATTATTATTACCTGCCTGGGCGGCGTATCGGTTTTATAATAAATATTACGCTAATGGGTCACCATATTTTATGGGTAATAAGTCGACAAGGGGCTTTATTGTTATCTTATGTTTTGTATTAATGATTCTATTATTGGCAGGGATCCTGAGCTTTAAATAAATTATTAGAATATGTCTGGTTATAGTGAAATTCTGCCAGAACATATCAAGTATTAGGGTGTATTTTGTCTAGGCTTTTTAATATACTTTCTAAAAGTAAGTTATGCTTGTTCTAGCACTAAATTATCTAACGCTTTGGCAATGCAAACCAATATCTCGTCTGATTGTGTATTTCCAATTTTAGGTTTCTGGTAACAAATTTCACCTGAAATCAATTTGCATCTACAATTGCCACAGAAGCCATTCTTACATTGAAATCTAATCTCTTTCTTATCAAGAAGAATATTTTCCAGAACGTTATTCTCTTTATGTCTAACAGGTATGTCTTGCCCGTTAAACTTAATGATTGTGTTCATTATAACTCAAAGGCTTCAAAAGCATTTTCAGAAACTTGGCTGTCAATTTGACCAACTAAATAAGAGCTTATTTCAGTTTCTTGTGGGGCAACTTGAACATTGTCTGAGTTAAGATAGGTATTAATCCAAGGGATAGGATTTGATTTTGGCGCTTGAATCTCTGAATCATCTATGTCAATTGCACGCATA
This sequence comes from Francisellaceae bacterium, assembly GCA_028355575.1. GTDB lineage: Bacteria > Pseudomonadota > Gammaproteobacteria > Francisellales > Francisellaceae > CAJXRW01. The sequence goes on from JAOMSY010000005.1 coordinate 60,883, forward strand.
CGTTCAACTGCAATATAGTCAATGTACTGGCATAGAATGTCTTCATTCAAACCTAGAATTGAACCTTTAGAAAATAGGTGTTTTGCCCAAGATTTTTCCTGATAGATAGCTTCCATAAATATATGCTTGGCCTCTTGTTTACAAGATTTGGAAATTTCATAAAATTCAGGGTCATTATCTTGGTTATGGTTAATTAAATTTATCATATGTTGTGTACTCGTAAGATGGAGCGCCTCATCTCGTGCAATGAGTTTCATAATCTTGCCACAACCTTCTAATTTACGCTGTTCTGAAAAAGCAAATGTGCAAGCAAAGCTGACATAGAACCGAATTGCCTCTAATGCATTGACTGCTTGTAATGCTAAATAAAGCGCTTTCTTCACTTCATGTTTATTGATTGTTAGTACTTTATGATTAACGTTAAAACTACCTTCTCCAGATGATTGTAGCAATTGTGTTTTCAGAATAAGATCATCATAGTATTTAGTGATATCACTTGCGCGACTTTGGATTGCTTTGTCCGAGATTATATGATCAAAAATTTGATTTGGATTTTCCATTAACGATCGAACAATATGTGTGTACGAACGACTGTGTATTGTCTCTGAGAAGCTCCAGGTTTCAATCCAAGTTTCCAATTCTGGTAATGAAACTAAAGGTAAAAAGGCAACGTTTGGACTCCTACCTTGAACTGAGTCTAATAAAGTCTGGTATTTTAAGTTAGAGAGAAATATATGTTTTTCAGCATCACCAAGGTTTGAATAATCAACTCGATCTCGTGAAAGGTCAACTTCTTCTGGCCGCCAAAAAAATGAAAGTTGTTTTTCGGTTAAATGTTCAAAGATTGCATGTTTTTGTTGATCGTATCTGGCGACATTAACCGGTGTCCCTAAAAACATGGGTTCTTTGAGTGGGTTGTTATTAATGGTATTGAATGTTGTATATTGGTATGGATTAATTTTGGTCATGGGTATTTCCTTTGAATTATATTTTGCAAGCACCAGATTCACAGTCGTCGACTTGAGGTTTATTTTGTTGGTCTGAACCGTCACGTGTGTTGTGATAGTAAAGTGTTTTAAGTCCGTATTTATAGGCAGTTAAAAGGTCGGTTAGTAAAAGCTGCATAGGGACTTTATTGTCTTTAAATTTAGTTGGATCATAATTGGTATTCGCTGATATTGACTGGTCAATAAACTTTTGAATGATGCCGCATAATTTTAAATAGCCATCGTTATTAGGCTGTTGCCATAATAATTCATACTGATCTTTTAAAGTTTCTAATTCAGGAACAACTTGCTTTACGACACCATCTTTACTTTGCTTGATAGAGATGTAACCACGTGGTGGTTCAATTCCATTGGTGGCATTAGATATTTGAGACGAAGTTTCAGAGGGCATAATGGCTGTGACTGTGGAGTTTCTGAGGCCGTGATTTTTTATATTTTTTCTAAGTGCTTCCCAATCTAGGTGTAGTGCTTCAGGGCAATACTGATTAATTTCTTTTTTATAGGTATCAATTGGTAAGATACCTTGTGCATAGGTTGTTTCATTAAATAGACCACATTTCCCTTTTTCTTTGGCTAAGTTATTTGATGCTTTAAGAAGATAGTATTGTATTGCCTCAAAAGTCTTATGGGTTAAAGTAAGCGCCTTTTCTTCGGAATATTTAGTATGATTTTTTGCTAAGTAATAGGCAAAATTAATCACACCAACGCCTAAGCTGCGACGTTTCTTACCGCCAGTTTCTGCTGCCTTAAATGGATATTTTTGGTAATCCAATAAATTATCTAGCGCTCTAATAATTAGATCAGAAAGTTCTTCTAGTTCGCCTAATGAATCTAGCTTACCAAGATTAAAAGCAGAAAGGGTGCAAAGGGCAATTTCACCCTTATCATCAAAGATATGTTCGAGGGGTTTAGTGGGTAAGGTGATTTCCATGCATAAATTAGATTGTTTGATCGGCGCTTGAACTGGGTCAAAAGCAGAGTGGTTATTACAGTGATCCACATTCTGAATATAAATACGTCCCGTTTGAGCACGCTCTTGCATGAGTAAACCGAACAGTTCAGAGGCTTTGATTTTCTTTTTACGTATTTTGGGGTTTGCTTCAGCCTCACAATATAGTTTCTCAAATTCATCTTGATTCGAGAAAAAAGATTCATATAAACCTGGCACATCAGATGGACTGAATAGGGTGACTTCTTGTTGTTTGATCAGTCTTTGATAAAGTAGCTTATTTAATTGCACACCATAATCAAGATGTCGAACGCGGTTATCATCAACGCCTCTATTATTTTTAAGCACAAGTAGTGATTCAATCTCTAGGTGCCATAATGGATAGAAAAGGGTGGCTGAACCACCACGTACACCACCTTGGGAGCATGACTTTACGGCCGTTTGGAAATGCTTATAGAAGGGGATGCAACCCGTATGGAGTGCTTCACCACCTCGGATCTCACTACCTAAGGCTCTAATTTTTCCAGCATTAATACCAATACCAGCGCGTTGTGAGACGTATTTTACAATTGAAGAAGCTGCAGCATTAATTGAATCTAAGCTATCATCAACATCAATTAATACACAAGAGCTGAACTGTCGAGTTGGTGTTCTAACTCCAGCCATAATGGGCGTTGGTAAGGATATTTTAAATTGGCTAATGGCATCATAAAATCTCAGAACATAACCTATGCGCTTACTTTTCTCATAAGACGAAAATAAGCAGGCACTGACTAACATATAAAGAATCTGAGGCGATTCATAAACTTTACCAGATACACGATTCTGAATTAAATATTTGGTTTGAAGTTGATTGACCGCCGCATAGGTAAAGGTCATATCACGCCAGTGGTCGATATATTTATCCATTTGTTCAAACTCTGTTTCAGAATAATCTTCTAAAAGATGTTTGTCATATTTACCTTTACCTACCATTTTTTTGACCTGATCATATAGTGCGGGCGGAGTAAATTGCTTGTAGGCAATTTTTCGTAAATGGAAGATGGCTAATCTGGCAGCCATATATTGGTAGTCAGGTGTTTCTTCAGAAATTAAATCGGCTGCTGTTTTGGTGATGGTGTTATGAATGTCGGATGTTTTCATGCCATCATATAATTGAATATGTGACTTTAACTCTACTTGAGAAACAGAGACACCGTCTAAGCCATCTGCAGCCCAAGTTAATACTCGATGGATTTTATCTAGATCGACTTTTTCTTCTCGACCATCACGTTTTGTAACATATACGCTCATGCTTTATTCCTTATTTTAATGTTAAAAAGGTATAAGGAACTGTCACTAAATAGACTAAACGATTGAATTGTCTATTTTCTCATATTCAGCGTTGTTCAAATGCTCCATAGGCTTGCTATGGTTTTATTTAAACGCCTTGACTATGAAAAAATATTCTGCATCACTTTGTTTAGTATATTTAATTCCAGTCCCTAAAACGGCTAAGCAGGAAAGTCTATTCTTGTGACATGACCAACTGTAATAGGTAAATGAGATATAAAAATTCTGTAGAGACATCAATATATGCATCTGCCTTGTTCCCCGAAAGCTGTTTATATTTTTTATGGCAGGTATTCGGACTTATGGACATGCTTTTAAAAAGCGCCTACTTAACACTGCTTCCCAGTTTTCACCAGTGCGTTAATGTGTTGTTCGTTTCCAATTACCGCTGCGGGCCAGTTCCGGATTTTCACCAGATTCCCTCTTGCGAAATAGATAATTGAGTTAGTGGCTCATCAGTCTATTAACCATAATTTCTTTTTTATTGTGTCTTAAAATTCTTTTATTTTCTATAAAAAATATTTTAAATGTGTTTATTACTTGGGAGATGGCAATAATTTATCTTCAATTTAACAATTCTGTT
>JAOMSY010000050.1 GCA_028355575.1 Francisellaceae bacterium
GTTGAAAGAGCGAAATATATGGCTTGGGAGCGTTGCAAGGGCATGTCTAAAGATGAAGCAATGCAAGCATATATTGATCTTTTCGCAGGCAAAGAATAATTTAAATTATTTTTCTTAGTGTTAAATTATACGTTAAAGCCGGCCCAGAGTGGGCTTTCTTTAATAGAGTCTCTTATTGCCTTACTTCTTATTGGGGTTGCCTTGCTTTCTATACAAGTGGCATTGCTTAAATCAACGAAAATAGCGCATAACGTTAATGAAAAAATTATCACCGAAAAGCAGACAAATAATGTAATTGAAGACTATTTGGCCCAGGGGAAAGTATCTCAAAACTCAAAAATGGATACGAATCTGATAGATAGTGATGATCGCTATCAGCATATTCAGTTCAATTGTAAGAATAATAAAAACAAGCAGTTTTCTCGAATTTTATATCCTGATTTGACAGCTAATGACCAAGACAATGGTAAATAACTTTCATAGAAATATTAATGGCTCAGCGCTAGTACAAATTCTGGTTGGCTTGGTCGTTGGCTGTGCCGTTATTTTAGGTGCTGAAAAAGCCTATGATATTGTGAATAGGGAGTATATTGATCAAGTTGCTAACATGTCTTCCTCTTCTGAAGAGCAGTATGCTTCTGCGATATTCACGACAATATTAGACCAAGCAGGTTATGCTGGTTGTGGCGTAGATCGTAGTTGGCAGGATAATGTCTATATTGGTTTCGGAAGCTCTATTTTTAGTGAGCCTGTAATTTATGGTATTGATGATTCAGATACAGAAGCAATTAAGAAACTTAATATTGATAAAACGGGAAGTGGAAAATATTATTCTGGCTCAGATGTTCTGATTGTAAAGTCTAGTGGATTAAGCGGTCAAGAGGCGTTATATAAGCAATTAGATAGTGGGCAACAACAGTTTGATCTTATCACTAATTTATCCATAAAAGAGGATGATATTTTATTATTCCATGACTGTATTCAGTTTAATGCTTTCCAGGTAAAAGAGGCTAATTCTGAGCAAGATGAACAAAAGATATTGCTATATGGAGAGGTTCCTAGGAATATCCCAGTAGGTAGTATTTTATCAATATACCAAAAAAGCATTCTGTATGTGGGCGAAGCGCCTAGAAAAATAAATGGTAAACAAGTTTATTCTTTATATGAAAAAAATGAATATGGTGTCCGCAATGAATTAATCCAAAATATTACCAGTTTAAAGATTGAATATTTGGCAGCAAATGGTGAGTTTGTTTCGGCAGATAAAATAACAAATTGGCTATTAGTAAAAGAAATAAAAATTAAATTAACCACTTATCAAGATGATCATGTAGAAGAAGCGCATATTGCCATTAAAAGGAATATTCCATGAAACGGCAAACAGGTGGGGCATTAATTACAACATTAATTTTATTGACGGCAATTGCAATCATGCTTTCTACTATTATTTATGTGACACAGCAGTTTTCTAAAAAATCTGAAGCGGTTCAAGACAGTACGATTTTAAGGCATACAGCCTATATATCAATGCTAGAAAATGAAGCCATATTGATTCGCCAATCACAAAAAAATCGGTTTCAGAATATTTTAAGGTCATCACAATTAAGCATACCCATTGATAGTACAAAATGGATAGTGAAGAATTACCCTGAAGAAGGGATAAATTATTATGCATATGCCAGAAATTATATTGATTACTTGCCGTCAGATGTTTCTATGTTTAGTTCGAATGGTAGTTATGTTTATTCTTTATTTGCAAAAGCAGCACATCAGCCCAATGAACAGGGATTTATTTACCATGAAAACTTTTGGATAAACTCAGATAATGTGTTTTCTAAAAGCGATAATCGCCTTATTTTTAGTTTGCCAAGAATAAGGCCTAATTATATGGCAGAAGCTGATTATGAGCGTTACTTATCAGCGCTAGATTCCTACACAAAGTCAGTTTTGGTAAGTATTGATCATAAAAAAATTACAATCGATAGTGAGAGCATGCATGGAACTTACAGTGTAAGTCAACTATGCGATAGGAATGATAGTTGCAAACTTTCAAGTGGTTGGGTGGTCAAACCAAATGTATTTAAATGGGTCGTTGCTGTTTATTCTGAAAAAGGTGCATATATCTGGATAGCTGGAGCAGCGGGTGATGAAGAGCTCATGACGCCAACAATCAAATTAGAATTGGGTGATGATGCTGAGATCAAGTCAAATTTAGTATTCATTCGTATGCAAGGTGAAACATATTTTGCCTATGTTGAAAAAGACAAAAAGGGTAATGATAAAAATGATGATAGTGCTTCAAATAATTATTTGACTTCATCTGGTGTGAGCAGTGTTAGTTGTAGTGCGGTAAATAATGGTTATTGTGCGTGTACTAAATCCAAGAAAGATCGCCTTCAACGCTGTATGGAATTAATTGATACGAAAAATCAAAATGATTCTCGTGTATCGCAATGCCAAGCTCAATATGGCGGTAATAACCCGAACCAAGCAGGGTATCAATGTAAAGATGTGTGTAAACCTGGACTAAATGCATCCTGTGTTAATTTGCAGCCATCAGCTGGATCAGGTGATTCATCAAGGAATACTAATGGCGGTAAAACAGAACTTGTGTTGCGTGATCTAGAGTCAGGTGAAATCATAAATAAAATCAATGCTTCAGTGTCTTCAGTAGGTAAAGATAGTTTTATGCTAAGTGTCGTTGATCTAAATTCAGATTTAGAGGCAGAACAAATGCTTATTTTCGGAGATAAAGGTAAATATGGGATTGCTGAAGTGAGTGAACATTCCTTAAATAATATGAGTAAAAAATATAAAGTGAATTCTGATGCCTTAATTCAGCCATTAATTGTATCTCCATTGAGCAATTTAGGCCAAAACTATCAAATATTTGCAATTATGCAAAACCAGATACAAGCATTTACTAGCATAGGTAATGATCTTGATAGTATCAGTGATGGCTGGAATTTATCATCATTAAGCGATATTCATTACGTCTTGCCATATGGTGGATTATTATTTGTTCAATATGGTAATAATAATCTAGCCGTCGTTACTATGAATAAAGGTTTAGTTTTAAAAACCTATACGGGAATTTCTCAGGATTTTACTATTAAAGCTAATATGCAATCAGAATTACTATATTTAGTTTCAGGTGTGAGCCAAATTGATATAAGTGCGATTACGTTACAATTTATGCGTGAGAACTTAAAACAAGTTAATAATGACTAATAGTGAATCAGTATTAGATTAAGGTATAAATTTTGTTATCTTATTAAGACTAAATTTTAGTGGACTTATACGATGAATTATCAACCATTTTGTCAAAAAGTACCTGGACAGGGAGCATATAATTTTATTCTCATCCATAATGCGGGTGGCGACCATAATTTCTTTTTTTATCAGATAGATACTTTGAAGGCATTCGGTAACATTTATTTGTTAGATTTGCCAGGTCATGGAAAAAGTGTACCCCAGCCGAATAACCGAATTGAAGATTCAGCTAATATTATTGAATCTATCATCAAAGAAGATACTTTAGAGCAAGTAATTTTAATTGGATTAAATAATGGTGCAAATATTGCCATTGAGTCTTATCAACAAAATTATCAAGTGATTGAGAAACTTATTTTAATTGATCCGCCATTATTTTTAGAAAATCATTTTATCCAAGAAATTAAACAATTTATCCATGCACTAGATATGGATGATGGTTATGAACAATTTGTTGAAAAATTGGTATGTGAATTATTAAAGAACTCAACAGAGAAAAATAAGAATATTGCGCGCACTGCATTTTTGAAGGTAGATAAGCCATCGTTGCAGCAGATGTTTACTTCTTTAATTGAATGGGATAAATCAGCCACCAAGAAAGTCAAAAATATTAATTGTCCTGTATTGTGTATATTAACCGATGAGCATCATTGCAGCTTTAATAAATTGAAACTGCATGCACCAACTTTTTCTGTAGGTAAAGTTATAGGTTCAAAATGTTGGGCAACCTTGGAAGTACCTGAACAAATTAATGCGATGTTGGAACGTTATATTGGTAAACAAGAGTTATTAAATTAGAAAGCTATGATTGGTAGAGAAATGGAAATTAATTGGGGAATTATTGGTTGTGGTGCTGTCACTGAAATAAAAAGTGGGCCTGCATTTCAAATGGTTGAAGGTTTTAATCTTACTGCTGTAATGCGACGAAATGCTGAATTAGCAAAAGACTATGCAGATAGACATAATGTAGACGAATATTTTTCTGATGCGATGGAGCTAATAAATAGTGATAATGTTGATGCAGTATACATAGCAACCCCTCCTGATACGCATAAACTATATGGCCTAATGGTTGCTGGTTTAGGAAAGCCTTGTTGTATTGAAAAACCCTTGTCTCCTAGCTACATAGATAGTCTGGAAATATGCCAGGCATTTAAAAACAATAATGTTCCATTGTTTGTTTCTTATTACAGAAGATCTTTACCGCGCTTTAATAAAATTAAGGACTGGCTGAATGAGGGAAAAATAGGCGAGGTTAGACATATCTCTTGGCATTTAAATAAACCATGTAACAATTTAGATTTATCAGGAGGTTATAATTGGCGGACTGATAAAAAGATTGCATTGGGTGGATACTTCGATGACTTGGCAAGTCACGGGTTAGATTTATTTTCATATCTTCTTGGTGAAATTGAGGTGGTTAAAGGGCTAGGTGTTAATCAGCAAAATATATATTCATCATATGATGCCGTTACAGCCTGTTGGAAATTTAAAAATAATGTAACTGGCGCTGGTAGCTGGAATTTTGGTGGTTATTCTCGACAGGATAAAGTAACCATTTATGGTAATGAAGGTGAAATTTCATTCTCAATTTTTGATGAAGAAAATATTACCATAAAAAGTAAAACGATGAATGAATCTTTATTTATAGAAAACCCAAAAAATATCCAGTTGTATCATGTGCAAAACTTGAAAAATCACCTTATAAATAATCTTCAACATCCATCTACAGGCGAAACAGCTTTGCATACAAGTTGGGTAATGGATCAGATTTTATTTTAGGTAAAATTGGGAGTTCCTGAATAAAAAATTGCTGAGTCATCTAATTTTTTATATACAAAGCTTTATTTGTTTGGATTCAATCTTTTAAGAAATGGGACTAAACTCCAGGTTATGATGGATAAGCCCAGCATAATGACTGTTAGCTTTAATGAGGCGTCTCCGTATGCAACTAACGATTGTGATTTATCCAGATGTTCGGAAGGGATAATATAAGCAGCAACATAACCACCGACTGAACCAGCAACAGCAGTGGCAAGGAACCACATTCCCATGACTGTTCCGCGAATTTGTTCATTGACTAAATCTGAGATCATAGCAAGACCTAATGCGCTCACGAGCAATTCAGACAAACTAAAGAATAAATAGATAAGCACAATCCACCAAGCAGATACTTCATAACTGGCGTTGGCAAAAAAATGGCTAAAATAAAGGATAAAAAAAGCTAGGGAGGTTAAGGTCAAGCCTGTGGAAAATTTTGTAGCAAAAGATAATTTTTTATTACGCTTTTCTAGCCCTATGTACAGTTTTGCTAAGAAGGGCGATAACACAATGATCCAAAATGGGTTGAGTGCTTGGAAGCTTTGCGGGTTAAATGTGAGTCCAAATAAAGTTGGGTCAACATTTTGAATGGCATAAGCATTAATGGATGAGCTCTTTTGTGCATATAAGATAAAAAATGCAATTGCCTCGATAATTAAAATAAGAGCAACTAACATTTTTCTTTTTGCTACGGTATCTGCTTCTTGGAATAGCTTAAATAAATAAAACGATATACAGCAAATAATAGCAATGACTTCCACTGCCAAGGCATACAGGGGATTGAATATGACAAAAATTGAAATGATAAATAATAGGCAGGTAATTAACCCTGCTTTTAATATGTTATTAATGGTTAATTTTTGTTGCCCAGCTTCGGTAGAAACATTTACGAGCGTATGTTTGAAGAAAAAGAAGGTTGAAAGTGCAAAGATCAAACCAATAAAGCACAGAAACATAGCGATATTCCATCCAAATGCTTTTGCAATAATGGGTGCGCAAAAGTCAGCGATAACTGAACCACAGTTAATAGACATGTAAAACAAGGTAAATCCAGAGCGTAAACGGGGGTCATTTTTTTCATAACAACGAGACAACAAATTAGATGGATTTGCTTTAAATAAACCACTTCCCGTACAGACAATGGCTAACCCAATAAATACAAGTATTTTAGGTTCGATGTTAGAATATTCTGCTAGGTAAGGTGCCAGGGATAAAAACAGGTATCCAAGTCCAAGTACGATTAATCCAAGAACAATGGTGCGTTTTGCACCAAGTATTTTGTCACCAATATATCCACCAATAAAGACAAGACCAAAAATTAAAGCAAAGAAAGCGCCAAAATAAATAGCTGCATCATTTAGGCTGAGATCAAGATATAAGTGAAAAATGCTATACAGGATAATAGTTTGTAAGCTGTAATACCCATACCTTTCCCAGATTTCTAACATAAAAAGCATGTATAATGGTTTTGGTTGTTTTAATTCCATATGAAGAGGCTTATTAAAAATGGTATCTATATAAAATTTACTGATAATTTAAGTTTTTTACCATTTTGTTCTTATTTAGATTCGCTTATTTCTAAAGGTTAATCACTTCGAATAACTGCTTAAAATCTTCACGTTTAACTCGATTATTACCAGCAATAATAGACTTAATAATGTCTAACCCATTATGTTGAATTTCATCACAAATAACCTTTTCTTGAGGGACGGGATAAATGCCTTCGCCAGCAACTTCAATAATGCCAACGCCTTCACTTTTGATATGTGTTAAATGAGTGGGGGTGCGAAAGTCAGGGTTTCTAAATATAATATAGGCTTGGTAAAATTCTGTTATAGAGTCTTGTCTGATGATTAGATTGCAGGTGTTTTTACCGGGGATTTCCGCTTTCCACTTTGCAATTATATCCCCACAAGTTTTTATGAAGGTTTTAGCATGCTTACATTCAAGGTAACATGTTGCAATTGGGAAGTGTAATAGGCCATATTTGACTTTATTATCAGCAATATAAATTTCTTTGGTAAATTCTGGTATCAGCTTGGCTTCCATAATAGGTAAATGTAGATTATCAAAAACTTGATAATGATGGTGTGATAATACTGAAGCGCCTGCCCATTCAATGTCACTATTCGAACAACCAATATAGCCGGGCGCTAGGTGAATAAAATCAACAAGGTCTTTAACACTTTGTTGATTCATGATCATCGGTGTTGGTTTTTTATCAATAAGTACAAAATGCTTTGGGTGTAAAGGGAATGGTGTAAGCTGTATGAAGAAAGGTCGGCGCTTGCTTAATTCAAATTCATAGGCGCGTAAAGTCTCTTTTCCTGGGATACCGATGTTTTCAAAACAAATTGGGCAGTGAAGCTTCGGCGTATTCACACCAGAGGGTGGTTTAGGTGAGTATTGACTTCGAGCAATATTTATTTGAGTTTTAAAAGTAACATTAAATTCAATATCATAAAAATCATAGCGGATGTTATCTTTTAGTTTGCCTAGAGTTAAATACCCTGATTCAAAAGACCATTCATATAATTTTTCGAGTGAAGCGTTAAACCCAAGAGATTTATTTATTTTTTTTAATGAATCTTGGGTTTGAGGTTGCGTTAGCATCGTTCAGCAGATGAATAATATTATTTATTGAGCGATGTGAAATAATCAATGGTCGCTGAAATACCAGAATCCAGGTCTGAACTTGCTTTGAATTGAAGTTCATCAATTATTTTCTGGTTAGAAGCCATCGAGTGTTTGATATCGCCCGCTCTTTCTGGGAGATGATTGATTTCTGATTTTGAATTTGTCAGCTCAATGATTTTCTCGGCTAAATCCTTAATGGTTATCCGTTGTCCCCAAGCGGTATTATAGACACCAACTTGTCCTTTTTCAGCCGCTAGAAAGTTCGCTTGAACCACATCTTTTACATATACAAAGTCACGAGTTTGGTTGCCATCACCATAAATCGTGATTGGTTGATTGTTGACAGCTTTACTAATAAAAATTGGCATCGCAGCAGCATATTGAGATTGCGGGTCTTGTCTTGGGCCAAATACATTGAAATAACGTAAAGCGGTTGCTCTTATGCCATGTTCGCGTGCATATAAGTCAAAATAATATTCACCATCTAGTTTAGTAATGGCATAAGGTGATTTTGGTTCAGGGGCCATGTTTTCCTCTTTAGGGATAACTGGATTGTCTCCATATATGGCTGCCGATGATGAAAGTGTGATACTTTCAACACCATTTTTCTTACAGGCTTCTAAAACATTTAATGTTCCTTGAACATTAATATCAATATAGTCATGGGGCTTGTCCATAGACTCGGGTACGCTGATTAATGCAGCTAAATGAAATACGTAGTTAACACCTTTGAATTCGTTGTTTAATACTGCTTGATCTAGGATGCTAGCATTCACCCATTTCACTTTCGGGTTATTTAGATATGGTTCAATATTTTTTTTGTATCCAGTATTTAAATTATCAATAATGGTGACTTCATAATCTCTTGATACTGCTTCTTCGACGATATGACTACCAATAAAGCCACAGCCTCCTGTAACAACAACTTTTTTCATGTAAATTCCAAAGTAATGAATACGTTATACAAACATTATAGCGATGATGGCTGAATTTTTTATCACAATTTTAGGAATAACAGTTGTGACTGTGTATAAATGAACTTTATCTATTAAGCTTAGATAAAGTTGGTAATTATATTGAGCATTGAATTGGTGAAATATTTAAGCATTTTTGTTTTATTTTTATTTAATATTGCAAGTTACAGTAATGATGTAAATAAATTAGAGTTTGAAAAGACAGTTAAATATCAGCAGGCAGCTGTTTCATACTTCATGCACGATGCTGACCCAATGGTCTCAGATAGCGATAATATAAAAAGTCGGTCGCTAAGTATTAAAGAAAACTTATTGCAGTCACTCCTGACTGCGCCAAAAGGTAGTTATCTATATCAGGAGCTAATGATTGGCCTGATAAATATTTATGTATTGTTGGATGAATTAGATAGAGCTCAGGTTGTATTGACTAAACTGTCTAACTCGATGAGCCACAGCCCAATTATCCAAACTTTAATGACAGCATATTCATTGGTTTGGGATCAAAAATCATACTTAAATAATTTGGAAAAATTACAAGAATATAAAGACTGGCAGTATACAGATCATTTTGTTAGTGCTATGAAAGTAATCAATAATAGTTTTGATCTAGATATTAACATGCCTATAAAAGGCCAATATGAATTCAAAAAATTACTCCCTAATATAGATCAGCATAGCAATGCTGTGGTTATAGTTGTTTTAGGTTACAAACTTAATCCTGATGGATCTATGGATAATGTATTGATTGAACGTTTGAAAGCAGCAAAAAAAGCGATTGATTATTATAGCGAGGCATCTGTCATAGTATCAGGCGGTCAGCCTGCAGGCGGGATGACAGAATCATACCAAATGAAGCAATGGTTAACTAATCATAGGGTGTCAGCAGATAAAGTTATTCAGGATGATAAAGCGACCGATACGGTATGGAACGCAATATATTCAGTAAGGATCATCCAAACAATCTTAGCTAATAAAAAAATTAATAATATTCTATTAGTGACCACTGATAATCATATTAGGCGTGCCTCAGCAGATTATATTCAGGCGCTTGCAAATTATGGTTTGCAATCAGAGATACAGGTACATAATTTTTCTGCATTAGATACAGGATATGACGGAAATAAATTAATTACTAAACGTGAGCAGGCATTAATTATTCGCGATGTGCTAAGAACCGCAGGGCTTTGGGCAATTCCTGGTATGGTCCATTAATTTCAGGATGAGCTTTAATTATTATAAGCCTCTCTCTAATGGAGGTGGAGGTTGATTGAAAG
>JAOMSY010000051.1 GCA_028355575.1 Francisellaceae bacterium
CCCAATCATCCCGGCAGTATTGCCTAATTCTGCGCCCATTATTGGTGTATCAGCACAAGCACTTAACGAACGAGACTTGTAAGATTTAATCACCGGATCAAATAATTGTTGATTCATCCCCACAATCGCACCACCCAATATGAATGCATCTGGATCTAAAGTATGAGCTAAGCTTATCATCCCACTTGTCAATGAGAAAACAAAGCGCTCAAATAATTCAATAGTTTGGGCATCACCATTCGCTAAATCAATCTGAAAGTCATCCGGACTGAGTTTTGTATTTTTTTTAGCCTTTAAATAACGTTTAGTGAGTACTGAAGCTGAAGCATAACTTTCCCAAGCGCCTGGCATAAACTTTGGTTTTTTATCTTTTTCATTCGTAATTAAATAACCAATTTCACCACCACAAAAATTTCTCCCACGAACTAAGTGTCGATTAACAATAACCGCCCCACCAATACTTGTGCCCAATGCAATAAAAATGAAATTTTTATATTGCTTTGCAGAACCTTGCCATAGCTCACCAATTGCGGCGGAATTTACATCATTATCCACAGTTACTAGCACGCCATATCGATTTTTTAACGTTTTTTTAATCGGTAGGTTTTTCAATCCAGGCAAGTGATGTGAACTTAAGGTTACAATACCTTTGTTAAAATCAACCACACCATGAGTACTCACGCCAATTGCGCTAATTTCATACTTTTTTGTCAATTCATCTGCACAACTTAGCATTAAGTCTAATAACTTTTTCCCTTGAGTTTCAGAAGGTTTTGGCGTAGAAAACTTATGCTGGTATATAAGTTCACCTTCAGAGGTAACAACACCATACTTTACACCAGTCCCTCCAATATCAAAGCTTAAGATATATTTCATTATGACAACTCTTTAGATTTCTGAACAATACTTTTCAATTGATTTAAATTGGTGACTTTAAAAGATAATGCCGTTTCACCAAAAACGTCTAACGCATTACTATCGCTTCGCAAAATTCTTTGGCTAGCCGAACAATGTATATGCCTAACATTTGTTTTCTGGATAATACGCGTAATATTATCTGGTGTAATACCACCACCAGGCATAATTTGAATACTACCCCCAAATTGACTTTGAATGCTTTTTATATGTTCAACACCTTGTTCCACATTTGCACGATGCCCAGAGGTTAATACTCTTGTAAAACCAAGGTCACATAATCTTTGCAACGCATCGAAGTAATCGGTCGTTAAATCAATGGCTCGATGGAAAGTAATTTCTAATTTTTTCTTACTAGCAAACTCAATAAAAGGTGCTAGAAACTTTTCATCAATATTATTGTGTTTATCAAGTGCGCCAATGACAAATCCATTAATACCTATTTTCTCTAACGCCTTTAAATCATCTAACATTGCATTTTGTTCTGATTGATTATAATAAAAATCACCAGAACGCAGACGAATCATAATATGGAGAGAACAGTTTGAATTATTTTTTGCAAATCTAACAAGACTAGCGCTGGGCGTAAGACCTTCTGCAGAAAGCGCGCTACACAATTCGAGACGCTGCACTCCAGCAAGGTCAGCATTCAGAATAGATTCAAGATTATCTACACATACTTCAATATCAATCATTTAAAAACTTAGAGGTGTTTGATCTTAAAATTGTATCTGGTGCTTTCTCTTAATGCCAGATACTAAAATCTATTTAATTGAATTTAAATGGAATACGCACGCGAATAGGTTTATCTAACTCAGTAATCGTATCAATTGGTTGATATTCAGCAATAATACGCTCAATGGCTAATCTTAACGCTACATTCGGTTTTTGAAGCTTAACTTGAACATGTGAAAGCTTACCATTAACAGATATAGTTGCATAGATATCCCCTTCTGCCTGATGGTCAATATTTACATTTTTACTAATTTTCTGATACAAGTAACTTGCCAATGAAGCCATATAATGGTTCACCTGTGCCTGTGCACTCAGCTGATGAATATTTTGCTGTGCGTTACTCTTTTTTTTGCTCTCATCCTTCTGTGCTTCTTTAAGGCTTTGAGGTGATTTTTGTGTATCAACCGTATTATTTTCAGATGCTTGACTTCCTGACGGAGTCATATTCAACTTAACTTGAGCCTTCGAAGATTGGCTCTGATGGTCATTAGACAGCACTGACTCCGTTTGTTGGAAGGATAATAAATCCGCTGAAATGACATGACTATTATCAACACTTACATGCTTAGGCTTTTCATCAGGTTGGTATAAATATATAAAATAACCAATTAAAATTAACACTAAAGCTACCAGGTGGAGTAAAAACGCAACAAACCAGGAACGCTTTTTATATTTTGAACTACTTAAACTCATAGGTAACCATTACTGCACCATTGGTACCTGCTGCTGGATAAACATACAACTGGCCATCACCATATGTGGTGGTAAAATAATTATACTGCTTATTAAAGATATTATTTACTCGCAACGAAAATAGCCAGCTTGATAGCTTATAGGAAATCGCACTGTTTACAAGAAAGTACCCAGCAACCTTGCCTAAACTATTATCAAAATCACCATCGGCATACATACTCCCCGTATATAATACTTGTAAGTACCAATTTACGGGTTCAGTAATTTTTAAATTACTATGTGCTTCAGCTAAATAATTGGGTACACCAGGAACACTATCGCCTGATAAATCTGTACCATTAACTACATCACCATTTTTAAACACATTACGCTGCCAGGTAATACTTGCGCCTGCATTAAGAATATCGATGGGTTGGATATTTCCTGATAAAATAACGCCGTATTGTTGCGTTGGTGGTAAATTGATATTCTTCCCATTAAAGGGTGTTGCAATATAATTAGGATCAAAAATAATCTGATTTTTTACATCCATATAAAATGCATTAAAACCAACATTCCATTTATCGTAAGCAATTTTCTGGCTGAGACTATAGCTCATCGATGTTTGCGGCTGTAATCCAAATGTTGAAGTGGCTGCTGGTGTTAAAGATGATTGGTCTATAAATGGCAGTTGATAATCCCTTGAGACCCTTAAGCCACTAGTATAGTGCTGATTCCATTTTTGCTCTAAATAAGCCAAGAATGCATATTCATTATAGGCATCGGACGCACTCTGGCTATTAGAGAATGTACCATTAGTCGTGATATATTCATATCGCCCGCCAATACCAGCAGTTAAGGTATCCGTTACTTCTAAAGATGGAATAATAAAAACACCGTAACTATTTTGGCGTGAGTTAGAGATGGTATTCGTTTGTTTGAAAGTTTGAAAATTACCATCTAACCCCCACTGTGTTTTCAATTTTCTGCCACCTAAAATGGTGTTATCAGTAATCAAAATGGGTTTGATTTCTAATTGAGTATAATATTGCCCAAAATTTGAATCATAAGTGCTATTCGGAAAATCACCATTTGCCCACATTTGTTGATAGGTAATAAAGCTGTTTGATGAAAAGGTAGAATCAAACTCATGCGCATTTTGAATGCCCGTAAAAATGGTTTGGGTATTATAGTTTTGGCTACCGATATACGAAGCTTGTCTTGGATCAGCTGATGCCTGTTCAAGTGTTAATGCACCTGGAAACTGCAACCATTGCGTAGATTCATTGAAAAACACTTTTGTCTTATCTACTTTTGATTGCCTAATCAGGCTCAAGCCAACGGTATTATTAATGGTGCGGTTAAAGTCTCGATAGCCATCATCTAAAATACCCTGTTGATTAACAAGAATTTTCCATTCAGGATCAAATTCATAGCCTAACGAGACAAAATCAGTACCATAAATTGGGTAAGTTGGACTAATAGTAATCTGATTTTGAACTTTATCATTAGTAATAATATTGATTTGTCCACCAATTCCCATTGAACCGTATAACACACTGTTACCAACAGTGCTAATTGTCACAGATTCAATAGAATTAAATGGAATTAAATTTAAATTTTGAGCGCTCGAATCAAACTGATTAATAGGAATGCCATTAATGGTAATATTGGCGCGTTGTCCGCGAATATAAAACACGGGATTACTGCCAGTATTATTATAATCCTGAACCCCTGATAAATTATTAATCGAACTACTTACCGCCTGACTAGCACTGTTTTTGATTAAACCTTGATTTACAGAATAATCGACACCGCCTTGTGATATAGGTAATGATTGATAACGATTAATTGAGGGTGTCTGTTCTTGTTTGGTTTCGTCAGTCTTAAAGACTAGTGTTGGCAGCGTATACGTCACATCTTCATCGTCAGAAGATTCTAGCTGGGCATACGAAAACCCACTCAGCATTATATATAATGCTGAAAATCGATATATTAACGGCTTGATATTCATAAATTCCTCACTGGTTTAGTTCCCCGTAAACCATCTACATTATTAGATGAAGGTATTCCCAGGCAGGTCTCCGGACTCAGTCTTATAGAACCTTCCCATATCGATTGATACAGTGGATTTACTCTTACCTTTTATATAAAAGGTGACTTACCGTTGCGGGTGCAGTACCAGATTTTCACTGATTTCCCTTTTCACAAGTTTTGATTCAAGCACCTGAAAACATCAAATTGAGTATAGTTGATACAGTTGATTTATGATTGATAAAACACAATTGCCTCAAAGAATCCTGTCATTATTTCTGTTATCATGTGTAAACTTTAATTTTATTTAAAATAAATCGTGGATTTATCGACCTTAAACAAACCTCAATTAGCTGCCGTTACCGCCGAAAATGAAAATGTATTAGTACTAGCAGGCGCAGGAAGTGGCAAAACTCGTGTTCTAACCCATCGTATTGCTTGGTTATGTCAAAACCAAGATATATCACCCATGAATATTTTAGCAGTAACTTTCACCAATAAAGCGGCGAAAGAAATGCGCAATCGAGTAGAACAACTCCTCGGATATTCAACTTATAACATGTGGATTGGCACGTTTCATGGCATTGCTCATCGCTTGTTACGTTACCATGCGGCAGAAATAGGTCTGAATAAAAACTTCACTATATTAGATCAAGATGATCAATACCAAGTCATTAAACGTATTATTAGAGAAAGTAACTTAGATGAAAAACTCTATGCGCCACGCTATATCCAAGGTGTAATTAATAATTGGAAAGATGAAGGTCACCGCAGCGCTGATCTCAATGCTCAATCAAAACGTTTTGATATTAATCACATCAGAATATATAAACTATATGAACAACGCCTAATTGCAAACGAAGCCATCGACTTTGCTGACTTACTCCTCTACACCTATGAGTTATTTAAAGATAATGAAACTATTCGCCAACATTACCAAAATCGTTTCAAATTAATATTGGTCGATGAGTTTCAAGATACGAATAAGATCCAATATAACTGGTTAAAGCTTTTGATTGGTTCTGATAATTCCATTACAGCTGTTGGTGATGATGATCAATCTATTTATGGTTGGCGCGGTGCGAAAGTTGAGAATGTCCAACAATTTACGGAAGAACTCAACCCTGTCAATATTATTCGATTAGAACAAAATTACCGTTCGACACAGAATATTCTAGATGCAGCAAATGCAGTAATTCAAAACAACCCAAATCGCATGGGTAAAACACTATGGACTGATATTGCTGCTGGTGAAAAAATTGATATTTATGATGCTATCAATGAACGTGATGAAGCGGCTTTTATTGTAAAACAAATTAAGAAAGCATTAGATATAAATATTAGCGCTGACAAAGTAGCCATTTTATATCGCTCAAATGCTCAATCACGTGTATTAGAGGAAGCCTTACTTACTGAAAAAATCCCCTATAAAATTTATGGTGGTTTACGCTTTTTTGACCGCGCTGAAATTAAAGATACCCTCGCTTATTTACGTCTATTAGAATCTAAAGCGGATAACCTCGCTTTTGAACGGATTATTAATGTACCTGCACGTGGCATCGGCGCTAAAAGCTTAGATAAAGTTAGAGAATATGCCATCACCCACCAATACCCATTCTGGCAAGCAGCCAAAGATGTAATTGATTTAAAACTTTTAACACCCAAACCACTTAAAGCATTGTCTGGGTTTTTAGAATTAATTGAAGATATCTCCATAAAAGTTACTGATTTACCATTGGGTGAAAAAGTGAAACAGGTCATTGAATTAAGCGGGTTAGTTGACTACTTTCAACAGGACAAGTTTGAAAAGTCTGCGCAGAAGATTGAGAACTTACAAGAGCTGGTGACTGCTGCAACAGATTTCACTGCACCTTTAGATCAAAGTAATGATACTGATCTACTTCAAGAATTCTTAGCACTTGCAGTATTAGAATCTGGAGAAAAACAAAATGATAAACCTGATGAACCCAGTGTTCAGCTAATGACTTTGCACTCAGCTAAAGGTCTGGAGTTTCCTTACGTTTTTATTTCGGGGTTTGAAGATGGCTTATTTCCATCCGCTCGATCAATTGAAAGTGATAGCCGTCTAGCAGAAGAACGTAGGCTTTGTTATGTAGGAATGACACGTGCGATGCAAAAGCTTACCATCACGCATGCCAAAGTACGCCATCAATATGGCACAGCAAATTACCAAATGCCTTCACGTTTTTTAAAAGAAATTCCGAAAGAATTTATCAATGAGATTAAAGCGAAAAGTAAACCACAAGTAAAATCATTTGGGTTTGGCATTTCACCAGAAACATTCTTAAAAGCTAAAAACCAAAATGAGGCTTTATTCAATAAGGGTGATTTGGTTAGCCATCCTAAATTTGGAATTGGTGTTTTTCAAAAACAACAAGGTGAAGGTGATAAAGCTGAATTGCATATTGATTTTAAAGGCGGTGCTAGTACTAAAGTACTATTAGCCAAGTATGCGAGATTGGAAAAGCTCTAATTTTACTAAAATTATCCAATAACCTTAGCTTACGAATTTGCTATAATTATTCCTGCTTATTATTTTAATCTGGTTTTTATCATGAAACATAAACATGATGTATTAATTATTGGTGCTGGTACGGCAGGACTAACCGCAGCACTTCGCTTGGCTGATTACTTATCTATAGCGGTTATTTGCAAGGCAAAACTTGGTGAAGGTTCAAGTCTTTATGCGCAAGGCGGAATCGCTGCTGTTATGGATGAGCAGGATTCTGTTGAGTCACATATACAAGATACTCTAACTGCGGGAGCAGGCTTATGTGATGAAGATGCTGTTCGCCACACAGTAGAACATGCTCGTGGCTGTATTGAATGGCTAGTAGATCAAGGTGTCCAATTTAATTTAGATGAGGAATTTAATGATAAAAAGCATTTTCATTTAACACTTGAGGGCGGCCATTCATTTAGAAGAATTCTTCATGCTCATGATGCTACAGGTAGAGAGATTCAAACCACACTCGCTAAAAAAATACAACAACACAAAAATATTACGGTATATGAATATTATAATGTTGTTGATTTAATCAAATACCGTCAAGAATGTGTGGGGGCATACGTTCTTAACACTCAATCCAATAAAGTGGAGACCTTTCAAGCAAAAGCAACTCTTCTTGCTACTGGTGGCGCATCGCGTGTCTATTCTTATTCCACTAATCCAGCAGTTTCTAGCGGTGACGGTATTGCTATGGCATATCGCGCTGGGTGTCGTGTTGCCAACATGGAATTTAATCAATTTCATCCAACTTGTTTGTACCATCCAAAAGGAAAAGCTTTGCTGTTAAGCGAAGCATTACGCGGTGAAGGCGCGATCTTAAAGTTACCCGACGGAACGCCTTTTATGCACAAATATCATGAAAAAGGTGAGCTTGCACCTAGGGATATTGTTGCAAGAGCCATTGACCACCAAATAAAAAAACTTGGGATACCTTGTGTCTATTTAGATATTTCGCATAAGCCAGCAGATTTCATTAAAGAACATTTCCCAACCATCTATAAGCAAATGCTTAAGTATGAAATTGATATTACCAATGATCCGATTCCCGTCGTACCAGCAGCCCACTATACTTGTGGTGGCGTTATGGTGGACGAATATGCTAGAACAGATATTCCAGGGTTATATGGTGCTGGGGAAGCTACATACACAGGCTTGCATGGTGCAAACCGAATGGCGAGCAATTCCTTACTAGAATGCTTAGTATATTCTTTCTCTGCAGCTGATGATATTTTACGAAACATTAATCACTTCATTGACCCGAAAAGTATTCTAGATTGGGATGATGGCTTAGTAAAAGAATCAGATGATGAGATTCTCATCCTAAATAACTGGGTTGAATTAAAAGGTTCAATGTGGAATTACATGGGCATCGTACGCAGTAATATTCGATTAGAAAGAGCCGCCAAACGCATTCAAATGATTAAAGAAGAAGTTCACGATTATTATTCAAACTATACCATCAAGAATAATTTACTCGAGTTAAGAAATTTAATTTTAGTTGCAGAACTCATGATCCGTTCAGCTAAACGCCGCCAAGAAAGCAGAGGATTACATTACACTCAGGACTTTCCTGATAGAGATGATCGTTTTTTAAAGCCTACGATCATAAAACCCAAGGCTTATTAAACGACTCTTTTACAGCCTGTTTCTTTCATAAAGAGTAACCCAAAAATGAAAGAGATCGCAAAAAAGAGAATTGTGATACTTAACGCCATCTGATACCCATGAATCACTTCAGGGGAATTTTCTAAAATAACTTCACTATGGTTGTTTAGACCTGGCGAACTAAAGAAAGTAATTAACCAACCACCCACAATCTGTATGACAGAAGCGCCCAATAGAACAAACATATTATTGAATCCAATTGATGTCCCTTCTAATTCAGGGGTTATGTTTTCTACAACAGCAGGGAAAGTTAACGACTGTGCACCAGCAGCGACCCCAATGCCAAAAAATAAAACGCAAGTAATTAATTTTGAGTCCATCGGTACCCATAAAAAAATGGTAGAGGCGACAACACCGAGAAGACTGCAACCTAAAAGCACAACTTTTCTTCTTTGCAACCTGTCAGAGATAACACCAATAATTGGACTACCAAAGCCAAGCCCTAACCATAAAAAGGCAACAATTGCGGCTGAATCAACAGGGGAATAACCTATTCTTTGTAAGTAGGTCATTCCAAACAATGAACCTAATAATTCGATTGAGGCATAAACAAAGAAAACATAAATAGCAATCACCCATAACTGCTTGAACCTAACCATTTTTTTTAGGTGCTGAAAAACGTTATATTTTTCGTGTTTGATCTCTTGTGTTGGCTCTGCTCGACCATCCCTTACAACTGAATAAAATAATATGGCTAACATTACACCAACAAAAACAACAAAATAAAATATTAGACGCCAATTTCCACCTGTACCTTCTAAAGCTAAAGTAAGCGGAACACCAGCAATTAAAGGTCCAATCATGCCTAATATTTGGGTCATGCCACCCATAAAACCAAGGTGTTTATGCGGGAACCATTCTAAAATTATTTTAAGCATTAGTACATAACCAAATGCCGCACCAATGCCAATAATGAAGCGTCCAACCCATGCTGCTGGCACACTATGTGCCATACTAAAAACCAAACATCCAACCGCTGTTAAAGTAATCGCAAAACCACCCATTCGACGAACGCCAAACTTATCAACTAATAAGCCGACGGGTATTTGCATAACTGAGTAGGCCAAATAAAATGCCGATGAAATTAAACCCACAGTAGCAACATTAATATTTAAGTCTACCCTGAATAAATTTTCCATCGGCCCCATGGAAGCCCTGCAGAAAAACTCATATAGAAAAAAACTGCCTGCTAATATAAAAAATAGCCAACCTTTTATCGTTCTTTTTGAAAACAGACCTACGTCTG
>JAOMSY010000052.1 GCA_028355575.1 Francisellaceae bacterium
TATCACCACATAACAGATCTGATAATCCAGTCGCGGTAGCATATTTATTTTGGCAGATTAAATAGTCACTGTAGATGTCTAGAATCTGTTTGTTCATAGCCGATAAAAATAGTAATTTCAGATACTTAAATTTAGGATATCAACATCATACCCATAACCCTTTTACAGCACTTTTGCGTAAGGTGAGTAATTTATTCAAAATGTAACGCATATGTGGTACAATGTATTTATATTATTAGGAGTTTTGAAATGAAAGTATCAAGCGTAAACGTACGTATCGAGCCTGAGTTAAAACATGACGCAGAAGCCATTTTGCATGAGATTGGTTTATCATCAGCTGATGCGGTAAGAATTTTATATCGTCAAATATGTCTTCGTAAGGGTTTGCCATTTGAAGTTAAATTACCCAGTGCTAGCTCTCAAGCAGCAATTGATGAACTTGAGTCTGGAAAAGGCCATAAGCATAAAGACTTTAAATCATTGCTGGATGATTAATGCTGCAATTAGATGTATCAACCCGGTTTAAAAAGGACTTAAAGTTAGCTAAAAAACAACATAAAGATATTGAACATCTAGAGAAAGTAATCAATACACTTCAGCAAGAAAAACCATTGCCAGAAAAATACCGTGACCATTTGTTGAGTAGTAATTGGAAAGGGTATCGTGAATGCCATATTGATCCTGATTGGTTGCTGATTTACAAAGTTGTAAAAGATCACGTCAAATTACTTAGGTTGGCAAGATTGGGATCTCATTCTGATTTATTCAAGTAGCAGAATCCCATAAAAATAGGGTTAATTCTGAGACTAATCCATGAGACCGATTTTTGAGACGGTTTCAATTCAATAAAAGCGTTAGTTTATTTTCTCTATGGAATGCTCCCAAAAAACGGTGCAAAAAAACCACGGCACCCTGAATTCAAATCTCAAGTGTAATTCACTAAAAGACTTCTACTGTTATTTTGAAAATTAACAGACTTTACATTGCTTGGTATAGAGAAACAAAAAGAGGTTGGTTTATATTAATACCCATATTCCCAATCAACTAATATAGTGGCGTCATTCAATATTTTCTGTTTTTCTACAACACTTTCTAATGAGTGTCCGTATTTTTTTTGATATAAATCCATTACCTCACGGTTTGTACTGCCTTCTTTTGCTTTAGCAAGGAGACTGGCAAAGTTTATTAAGCATTGTTCAGATTCACTAAATTCTTGTTGCGTATGAAACGTGCGCTTAATATAGGTATCAATTTCATCAGAATAGTCACCACATATTGCGGTAGGGGAGAGATTTTCAGTTAACTGCTCTAACCAGTCATACATGAAATCTTCTGTTTCTTCCTTGATCTCTTTTTTCTTTAAATTTTGATCTAGTGATTTTTTAACTTTCTTTTTAGCTTCCTTTGCTAGCTCAAATAATTTTATTAAGGAAATATAACTGGCGTGTACTCCGTGTTTATAACCAACAAAGCAAAATGAATATCGAATTTTATCTTGAATTGTTTTTCGCACTTTAATGACTTTATGCCCATAGATTCTGGCAATGCCAAAAGCAATATTCTCAAAATCACATAACCAGTTAGTTGACATGGGTAATAATGGGGAGTGGTGAATGTCATGCTCAGCTTCATCCTCTAGCCCAATCTTTGATAGAGAGAACTCAAAATAGGATATAGTACTAGCCATTAGAGCAGGCGGTAGCTCTGCGTGTAGATCAGAAAAATAGGATATAGCATGTGCTTCAATTGCTTGTTTGTAATCATTATTAACCACCACTTCCATGTTACCTAGCCTCTGCTTCTAGTTCATTTTCAAGAATAGGGTGACCGTCTTCTCTTTTGAAAGATGTTCTTAATTCTTTGTCTTTGTAGACAAGGCGAGCGAGTCCATAATATTCACCATCTGGAAGATAGACTTTCCAGGTAACCAAGTCTTCACGCATGATGATCTTACCATTTATAACTTTAATCACTTCTAGTGGTTCGGTATAAGGTTTGCGTAAATAAAACGTGCCATTATATTCATGGTGTATTGGAATGGATTGAATTTCTTTTTCTAAAAGCGCAACACTGTCTGTGAACTTTTGAATAATAGATTGAAAATCGTATTCACCTAATGTGGAAACCAATGTTTCTTTGTTGTAATTACATTGATGAATCATTCTTTCAATGCGCTCTTTTTTAGCTTGGAAGTCTTTACGCTCAGCTTGTTTCATTGGTACAGATTATCGCTTTTAATAAATTAATCATTAGTATAACGAGAGGAATAAATATAAGAAATAAAATAAACAGCAAAGTTATTGTTGCTTTAGCTCATTTAGGGTTTTCTTGTCGATATTAGTAGCTTCAATGATCTTCTCGTCTGATAAACCAAGCTTGATTAAGTTTTTAGCAATGGTAAATTTCTCTTGGTTAATACCTTGTTGCACACCTTGATGTATCCCTTGGTTATATGACTGGTCTTTCCACTTTTCAATAATTGTCATAAATTCACCATTTGTATTTTGGTTGATAACGTCCAGTAGGCTTTCTACTTTATATGGATCACTGTCCTTTAAAGTTTCTATATAAGATAATACCTGATTTATCCATTCAATACCACCGTATAGAAAGAAGCCAGCTCTATCGGGATGCTGTTTTAAAAACTGGATAAGCTGTTCGGTAAAATCCTTTTGCCGACTATGTTTTAATAAATATTGGAAGAAGAGGGTAATGTCTTCTTGGGCGATTACCTCATCATCAATAATGGTTAAATCAATCAAATTAAAGTTTTCAAAAGCATAGCCTTTGGCTAATGATTTATCTTCAAAGCAGTCATAAATACTGGTGCTATATGGATAAGGTGATTGGTTACCATGATATAACACCGCAGGTAAGATTAAGGGTAGTTTCTTATGCCCTTGCTTTAAGTGCCACTGCATGATCTGTACGCTATAGAGGAGAATACGAAAAGCCATCATCTCATCCGCTGTGGATTGATGCTCCAGAAGCAGGTAGATATATGCATTCTTATTATCAACTTTAACAGAATAAAGAACATCAGTGGCTACTTTGCGTAAGTCATGTTTGATAAACTCAGTCGGCTGGGCTTTGAGTGATTCAAAGTTGATCCGCTTAAGTATTTCTTTTGAGAAATATTGACAAATTAATTGTTTAGCTGTTTCTTTATTCTCCAAGTTTGCCTTGGAGAATAAGTCATGTGGCGTCGGCGAATGATGTTTTTTTGACACCAGCTGTTGCCTTAGTTATTTACCGCTTTTTTAAGCTCGGTTCCAGATTTAAAGCTTACTACTTTAGATGCTGCTATTTGGATGGTTTCACCCGTTTTAGGATTACGGCCTTCACGTGCTTTTCTTTCTGATATAGAAAATTTTCCCCAACCGACGACTGAAATATCCTTACCTTCAGCTAGGTTGCGTTGAATGCAGTTTAGAACTGAATCAACCGCTTTAAGCGCTTCTGCCTTGGTATCATAGGCATTACAATTTTCAACTAGACAAGCAGCTAGATCGGCTTTAGAAAGGGCTTTATCAGACATAGGGTTATCCTTATAGTTAAGTTATTTTCGTTGTAGTTATAGTTTAAGTGTGCTGAATAAGCAATAAACTCAGTTTTTATCAGGATTATCAGGCCTTATTTTGTATTTTATTCGCATTATTTGAACAAATTGCTGAATTAGATCAAATAATGTTGTCAGATGTAGGCTATTTGTTAAGATATTTATTTTTAATATTTATAGAGTCAATATTTCAACTCTATTTATTTAAGTGGTGTTTAACTATGATGCTTTCTCAATGTCTAGGTAATCAGACGACATATACCATTTCTAAACGATTAGAAATATTGGGGTGCAAAGGGGCAAAGTCTGGTACCAAGCCGGCCTTAGCCAATAAATATTGGCAGCATATTCAAGATAATGTTGGTGATATTTGGCAGTCATTAGATGAAATAGAGCAAAATTATATTGCTGAATATATTACAAATAAGCAGGTAGATAATTTTAAGTTTAAACATAAATACGGGCGATCATTACTTTCCCAGGTGAAAGCGCAGTATTATTACTCGGATTTTGGTGCCTTATCATGTTTATTTTTTGATGGCTATTTCCCAGAAGAGCTGCAAGCGCTTTTTAAGCCATACATTCAAAAGCCCAGGGCTTATGCGTTAGAAGTTACACCTCAGAAAGATATTCCCGCTGAAATACACATAAAAGAAACCGCTATCAACGCAATTAAAGAATTACAGCTTGTTTTGAAAGGGCTAATGCAGTATAAAGCTCGAGTTGGAGATAAAACAAAGTTACCAACAGACGCCACTATTTCTAAGATAGAAGCGCTATTTGAAGCGCCTGAATATTATAATGGAAGTCGTATCCAAGCTTCCGTTGGTAGTATTAAAGCCTTTTCGTGGGTATTGATGTTACAAGTTTCCAGATATCTGAAAAAAACAGGTAGTAGTTTAGATGTTACGCCTAAGGGAATTAAGTCTTTTAAGGATAAGCCTCAAGATGTTGTTCAGTCTATATGGAATGATTGGATATACAGCAAACAATTCGATGAAATTAAACGCATTACAAACCTTAAAGGGCAAGGCAGTAAGGCTGCTAAGAATAACTTCACAGATGTGAGTGTTAGGCGTCAGATCATCCATCAGTGTTTACAATCCCTTCCGGCAAATGAATGGATATCGGTAGAGTCCTTGTTTAAACATGCTGTGCTGAATGATTATATTTTTGATGTAACCAAAAATCATGGTACAGGTCTGTATTACGCTAATCCACAGTCAGCTAGTATTCAGGATTATCGATATACCTGGGCGGTATTAGAGGAGCCTTATTTTTTATGTGTGTTATTTGAATATGCAGCTACGCTTGGATTAATTGATGTCGGTTATCAATCACCAAGAGGTGTTCGCACTGATAAGGTTTCTGATTGGGTGGATTTTGATGAAGGGTTTGTCAGTAGATATGATGGGTTGAGATATATCAGAATTAATGCATTGGGTGCTTATGTTCTTGGTATTGATCAAGCCTTTAATGTATCGCTTCCTGAGGGTAATATCATTATTAATGAACAAAACAGGGTGAGCTATAGTGCTGGTATTATTCCAGTCGAAATTGAAGAAACATTAAATCAATTTGCAGAGAATCATAGCAGTGATGAGTGGACATTATCAGAGGCAAGTATTATTGATGCCATTCGCGCTGGAGCCAAATTTACTGATCTTAAAAATCTATTTAAGCGTGAAAAAGTAACGTTACCAGAGAACACGAAAAATTATTGTCATTGATAGATAAAAAGTTAGGTCAAATAAAAGTTAAGGATCAAGTTATTTTATATGAGTGTAAAGAGAGTGAAATCGCTAATCTGATTATTCAGGATAAAAATATTCCCTATGCCCTACGTGCTGGGCAATATATGATTGCGATCCCTCAAGCTAAAGTCGCGCATTTTAGTGAAGCCATGTTACGGCATAGTATTATTATTTAAGAGTGAGTCATGAGTAAAAAAAAGACAGATATATTAAAAGAAACATACCAACAATTAGAACCGCATCTAAAACAAGTACTAGAAGCAAAGGCATTGTTTTATGAGTTACCAAACAAAACCACATTTGGTACTGAGATTACCAAATATAATATACTGCTCCCCAATGGACGGAAATTAAATACAAGTAATTCAAGGGACTTATGTATCTTTCTTCAAGAAAAAGGATTTTTGGATTCATCTAGTCATAATGTTATTCCAGAATTAAGAGGATATTTAAGTGTTAAAGCCTTAGAAAAGGATAACCAGAGGCGTAAGAAAAATCTTGAGATCGTGAATTCAGCCACTTTAAATGGTGATAATTTATATAAGAGCGCATATCAATATGAGTCAAGTTACGACAAAGCAAAAATACATCAAGCTATCCATCTTAATAAATCAGAATTATTTAATGATCAACAGGATCCAGAAGAAAATCTAGCTCATCATCTTAGTCTGATTGTCGAGCTATGGAGTATGTATTTCTTTACTGAGGTGGATTTAGCTTGGCTTGAGACAAGACACGATAAAATTAAGGCCTATATTTGCTGCGCCAAGTTATATTGTTTAATTTCAGGCAAAGGCAAATCGAGGGGATATGCCGAAATATTGGATTTTTATAATAAACAGAAATTTGAGATTAAAAATAGTGATGCTTTATTATATTTGATGACGCAAATTGATATTGCACTGGGTGATATTGAGCGCGCTAAAGATCACACTGGAATGATGCGAGATACCAGTTCTCCCTATTATTTGTCTGCAATGGCAACTTGCCACGTGTTTACTAATGATTTAGATACTGCCCTCGATTTATATAAAATCTCCGTAACTGAATTTAAGAAAATCCATAAAAAGAGAAATTGGTGTCTTGATAATATATTCGGCATCTTTTATTTATATCTCGTGCTTTATTATCAAGACAAACCTTTAGATGTTATCAAAAACCTACGCCATATTAATAAGCAGATGTACAGCCTAAGTGAAGATTTTCGTCAGCCATTTGAGGTGCTTTTTGCACTTGCTTATCTTAAGAGCAATCAAAAACGTTTAGCTGAAGATCATTTAATGATGGTGAAACAAGGGTCTGATTGTTTATTATATTGTGTGCTTTATCAAATTGTACGTTATGTATCTAAACCAAAGTTACTCAATAAGCAAATTCCAGACTTACAGGCATTACTAAAAAAGACTATCAATGAGGGCGCTGGTTTAGCTGAAAAGATGACGCAAGAGTTATTAATGATTGCAGGGAAAGAGACAATATTTAGTCCCTATCTGCAAGATAGTCAATTACGTTTATTAGATTATCTTGCTGTAAGAGAGGAATGGGAATATACCATTGGTAATCTTGAAGCGCTAATTATTGATAATAAACCAGTTTCAGGTGATGAACCCGAAAACGATAAGCGCTTGGTGTGGTTATTTAAACCCGATCCTTTGCGGGTAGATGTGCTTGAGCAAAAATATGGTAAATCAGGGTGGAGTAAGGGGCGAAAGGTTTCTTACCAAAAATTGTATAATCAGCCAGCTCAATATGATTATTTAACAGATCAAGATAGGTTGGCCTTATCAGGTATGGTTGAAGATAGTGCAGATTGGTATGGTCACCATAGTTATTACCTTGAAGGTGAAGTTGCTGCACCCCATTTAATTGGTCATCCTTACATTTTTCATTATGATAATCCTGCTGTACGTATTGATTTAGTGAAAGGAGAGGCAGAAGTCTATATAGAGGAAAAAGGAACGGGCTATAAGATTAGTACTTCTCACTCATACAAATACAACCGCGTTGTAGTAGAGCAAGAAAGTGCCAATCGTTATAAAGTCATCACCCTGTCACCCGATTATATTGCCATTGATCAATTACTGCCAAAAAATGGACTTTCACTTCCAGCCAAATCAAAAGAGCGAGTATTAGGGCTGGTTCAAAAAGCAAAAAAAGGACTGAATATTCATACCAATCAGATTCGCGATATCAATATACCTGAGGTCAAACCAAATTATATACCTGTGGTGCAAATGTTACCTGTTGCCGAGGATATTCAGTTAAGTATCTGGATGAAACCATTTGGTAATCAAGGGCAATTATGTCTACCAGCCCAGGGTAAACAAGAGTTGATTGCGGTGATACAAGAGGAAGGACAACAGATACGTAAAAAAGTAGTGAGAAACTTTGCTCAGGAAGAAAAAGTTATTAATGAATTACTAAGGACATGTCCTTCTATTGCGAGTTATCAAGAAGAAAACAATATCTATTTAATTGATGACCTGGGTGATATTTTAGAAATTTTATCAGAACTAGAGCAAGTTAAATTAGCGAATAAGGTGATGATTGAATGGCCTCAAGGCGAAAAATATAAGATTGCAAATAAGGCTAACGCCGCCAATATGTCAATGAATATTAGCAGTGGTGAAGACTGGTTTGAGTTTTCAGGTGAAATTAAGATTTCGGATGGCTTGGTGTTAGAGATGCAAGCATTATTATCTGCCCTTGAAAATAATGAGACTCGTTTTATTGCATTAAATAATGGCGAGTTTTTGGAGCTAACTTCCTCATTTCGTAAACAATTAGGCATGCTCGCCAATATAGCAAACGATAATAAGATATACAGTTTAGGTTCAGGGGTATTAGCTGATATCGCTAAACAGATTGATCAGTTAACCGTTGATACAGGGTGGGAAAATCATGTTAAGAAGTTGCGTCATATGGAAAAACATGTGCCAAAAATTCCTTCAACCTTACAAGCTGAATTAAGGGATTACCAGGAAGATGGTTTTAGATATTTATCTCGTTTAGCACATTGGAATATAGGCGCATGTCTGGCAGATGACATGGGGCTTGGTAAAACTGTCCAATCAATTGCCCTTATGTTGGAATATGCGAGCAAAGGTGCAACTTTAGTGATCGCGCCAACTTCAGTTTGTTTTAACTGGGCGACTGAAATTAATAAATTTGCACCTACGTTAACAATCCATTCGATGTATAACCTGAACAAAGCAGACAGCCTAAAAAATATCGGGAAAATGGATGTGGTGATTTGTAGTTATGGACTCCTACACCATAATACTGAGATGCTAGCGGATAAATCGTGGCAAACAATTATTTTAGATGAAGCGCAAGCCATAAAGAATCCAAATACGAAACGTTGGCATGCGGTTATGAAACTCAAAGGTAAGATTAGAGTTGCGCTAACAGGTACCCCTATTGAAAATCATTTAGGTGAATTATGGAGTATTACCAATTTTATGAACCCTGGTATGCTTGGCAATCAAAAAATCTTTCAACAAAAATATGCTATTCCAATTGAACAACAGAAGAATACAGAGAAGTTACAGGCATTAAAAGCAGTTGTTCACCCTTATATTTTAAGACGACTCAAATCTGAAGTATTGGATGAACTACCACCTAAAACAGAACAAACGATTTATATTGAGCCGACGGCTGAAGAAGCGGCATTTTATGAAGCGCTTAGGATAAGTGCCTTAGATAAAATTTCATCTTTAGATTACCAACAGAGTAGAATTCAAATATTGGCTGAGATCAGTAAGCTGAGACAGGCTTGCTGTGATAGTGGCTTGGTGAGTGATGAAACTACATTTGAGAATAGTAAGCTTAAGCAGTTTAAAAAAACCATGCGTAACATCATTGATAATGGCCACAAAGTTTTGGTGTTTAGTCAATTCGTTAGATTTTTAGATAAAGTCAGAGCATTATTGGATGAAGATAGCGTTTCTTATCAATATATTGATGGTTCAACCCCTCAAACGCAGCGTAAGAAACGTGTTGAACGCTTCCAGTCAGGAGAAGGGGATGCCTTCTTGTTAAGTTTAAAGGCAGGTGGGTCAGGGTTGAATTTAACTGCCGCGGATTATGTAATTCACTTAGACCCATGGTGGAATCCAGCAGTAGAAGATCAGGCTTCAGATAGGGCGCATAGAATAGGCCAAGAAAGGCCAGTGACGATATACCGTTTAGTAATGAAAAACACCATAGAAGAGAAAATCATTTATTTACATAAAGGTAAAAGGGCATTAGCGAATGACTTGCTTTCTGGTCAAGATTTGAGTGGAAAGATGTCAGAAGAGGCGCTTATGGGGCTGATTTCTAGCGCTAGCTGATTATACAGGTGCTTGCTTTGCAGTTATTGTTTAGAGGTTATCTATTAAGCATTCTCAATAACCCGAAGAGCCATAACAAGCCTGGTGAG
>JAOMSY010000053.1 GCA_028355575.1 Francisellaceae bacterium
GAACATCGGCAGTCAGTTCATCAATCGCTGAAGAAGTTGAAAAAATGGTTATTTCAACACGTTGGGGTGCTGATACAGTCATGGACTTATCTACAGGCAAACACATTCATAAAACAAGAGAATGGATTATTAGAAACAGCCCAGTACCAATTGGTACGGTACCTATTTACCAAGCGCTTGAGAAAGTGAATGGCATTGCTGAAGATCTAACATGGGAAATATTCAGAGATACCTTAATTGAGCAAGCAGAACAGGGCGTGAGTTACTTTACCGTTCACGCTGGGGTATTGTTGAGATACGTACATTTAACCACAAACCGTTTAACCGGTATTGTTTCGCGTGGTGGTTCGATTATGGCGAAATGGTGTATTTCTCACCATAAGGAAAATTTTATATACACTCATTTTGATGAAATATGTGACATTATGAAAGCGTATGATGTTGCCTTTTCGCTAGGTGATGGTTTAAGACCAGGGTCTGTTTATGATGCAAACGACAAAGCTCAATTTTCAGAGTTAGAAACACTTGGTGAATTAACAAAACGCGCTTGGGAACACGATGTACAGGTCATGATAGAAGGCCCAGGCCATGTGCCTATGCATTTAATTAAAGAAAATATGGACAAAGAAATAGAACATTGTTTCGATGCGCCTTTTTATACGTTAGGTCCTTTAACTACTGATATTGCACCGGGTTATGACCATATTACCTCAGCGATTGGCGCGGCTCAAATTGGTTGGTTTGGTACTTCTATGCTTTGTTATGTCACACCTAAGGAGCATCTAGGTTTACCAGATAGGGAGGATGTTCGCGAAGGGATTGTTACATATAAGTTAGCGGCACATGCGGCCAATTTAGCTAAAGGAGTTCCAGGTGCACAAATTAGAGATAATGCGTTATCAAAAGCACGCTTTGAGTTTAGGTGGTTAGATCAATTTAATTTAAGTTTAGACCCTGAAAAATCACAAAGTTATCATGACCAAACTTTACCAAAAGAGGGTCACAAAATTGCACATTTTTGCTCAATGTGTGGACCAAAGTTCTGCTCTATGAAAATAACTCAAGATGTCAGAGATTACGCAAAATCACGTAATTTAGATCCTGAAACTGCTATTGAAGAAGGTATGGCTGAAAAGTCAAAAATATTCGAAGAAACAGGTACTGAGTTATACCAAAAGGTCTAATATGCACATTGCGATTGTGGGATTCGGCTGTGCAGGTAGGGTTTCATTACTTACTCTGATTAATCAATATGATGATTTAAGCGTCGATGTGTTTGATCAGAATAGCCTTGATAGTAAATTATCATGTGGGTACGCAGCTGCAGGAATGGTGGCACCCATTTCAGAAGCTGTCAGCCTTGCTGAAAATACTTTGTATACACAAGGAATAAGAAGCTTGGCTTTATGGCCACAGTTACTTAGTAAGCTTGGTGATAGTAATCAGTTTTATCATCAAACTGGAACGTTGGTGGTAGCTCATTATCGTGATGAACCTGATTTTAGTTATTTTAATCAACAGATGAGTAATACTATTGAAGTTGGCAAAATTAAGTGGATTTCAAAACGACAATTATGTGAGCTAGAGTCAACGCTATCACATAGCCAGTTTCATCATCAAGCTCTTTATTTTCCTGAAGAATGTTGTATTAATGTGAAAGCTTTCTACAAGGCTACAAATGATCTATGCTTAAATTCTGATAATATAACCTTCTATCAGAAAAAAATTGAAGATATACAAGCGCTTTCATCTTCATATGATTATGTAATTGATACTCGCGGGCTATCTAATTATGGTTTAACTAACAGGGGCATAAGGGGTGAGGCGGTTGTTGTGCAAGCACCTGATGTGGCAATTAGGCATACCATCCGGTTAATTCATCCTCGACACCCCATTTATATTACACCGCGTGGTAATGGTGTTTATTACGTTGGTGCAACGAGCATAGAGTCACATGATCAATCAGAGATTTCAGTGAAAAGCACTTTGGAATTATTAAGCGCACTATATACCGTAGACAAAGGGTTTGCTGAAGCGAGAATTATCAAATTGATTGCTAATATTCGGCCAGCTAACCGTTCTGGTATTCCAGAGTTATCTTGCCAAAGAAATATTTATAGTATTAGTGGGCTAAATAGGCATGGGTATTTATTGTCACCTGTTTTGGCAGAAAAAATTCGATTAAACATCAATGAAAAATATGAGAGCAAAAGTTATGCAAGTTAAATTTAATGGCAAAAATATAAATATTGAAGACAATACTTTATTAGTAGATTTTCTCAGAGCATTAAGTTATGACAATCAGTTTTCTGCTGTTGCTATTAACCAAGAGTTAATTCAAAAGTCACATTACCAAAAAGTAAGTATACAACCACAGGATCAAATTGAGCTATTAACACCAATGCAAGGTGGGTAAGCGATGAGTCTAACTATTTATAATAGAACCCATACTAACAGAATGATATTAGGTACGGCGTTATACGCTAATCTTGATGTGATGTTAAAAGCGATCAACGCTGCTGAAACTGAAATGGTGACGGTTTCATTAAAAAGACAGTCTACTAAAGGCGGCAAAGACAATAAATTTTGGGATGCCATTAAAAATACAGGCTGTGATGTACTTCCAAATACAGCAGGATGTAGAACGTCAAAAGAAGCCGTGCTAATTGCTGAAATGGGTAGGGAAATATTTAATACTTCACTTGTGAAACTTGAAGTGATTGGTGACGACTATACTTTGCAGCCAAATTTGTTTGAGTTAGTGAAAGCAACTGAGACATTATTAGCAAAAGGATTCCACGTTTTACCTTATTGTACTGATGATTTAACCATTTGTTCTGAATTGGTATCACTAGGCTGCAAAGTGTTAATGCCACTAGGGTCACATATTGGCAGTGGACAAGGGTTACAAAACCCATATGCCTTAAAAATTTTAAGAGAGCGCTATCCAGAGTTAACATTAATTATAGATGCAGGACTTGGTACGCCTTCTGATGCCGTTCAGGCCATGGAGTTAGGCTATGACGGTATTTTACTAAATAGTGCGGTAGCTTTGGCCAACTTTCCAGATAAAATGGCTAAGGCATTCCAGTGGGCAACTTTGGCAGGTAGGTTAGCTTTTGAGGCAAAACGTATGCCTAAAAGAGATTTTGCACAAAATAGTACACCATTAAGTGACACACCTTTTTGGCACCAACATGAATAATAATATACCAATAATTTGGTCAGTAGCAGGTTCAGACAGTTGTGCCGGAGCAGGTATGCAAGCTGATATTAAAACAGCTTCATACTTACAGGTACATTGTTGCAGTATTATAACCGTATTAACGGCACAAAATACGGCAACAGTCAGTGATTTAGCAGTGGTGAGCTCTGAGATGTTTCGTGCACAGGTTTTATCTTGTGCTGATGAGTTCATGCCAAGCGTCATTAAATCGGGGTTAATTGGAAATGTTGATCAAGCAATAATTTTGGCTGATTTTTTAGAGAGACATCCAGACATAATCTATATTTGTGACCCAGTTATTGTATCAACATCAGGAGTTAAGCTTTGTGATGATGAAACACTATCGGTAATTAAAAAAAGATTAATACCACGATCAAACTTGGTGACGCCAAACCAACACGAACTAAGGTATTTGTTAGAACTCGATTACAATGAGACAAACAGAGAAAGAACCTCTAAAACGTTTTTAGATACATACCACTGTGCCAGTATACTTAACAAAGGTGGTGATATTGATTCAGGTAATGCGCTAGATATTTGGATAAGCTCGGATGGTGAAATTATTAATTTAAGTACACCAAAATATGGCAGTAAACTCCCTTTTCACGGAACAGGATGTAGCCTCGCAACAGCTATAGCAAGCTATATTGCAAAAGGTGAGAGTATACAAAACGCTATTATTCTAGCTAAACATTATCTTACTAAAGTTATTGTGAATTCAGATCAGTTGATGAGGTGTTCGAGCATGCTTAATCATCATTTGTCTGATGAGATACAATTACCTTTTCCATATATTCAATATCATAATATTCCTAATTATCTCGATAAGACATTTCCAAAAGAATCAGATAACATTGGTTTTTATCCAATTGTTGATAGTGCAAAATGGGTTGAAAAATTATCGCAATGGGGTGTGACAATTGTTCAACTTAGAATAAAAGATAAACCGATTGAATTTATAGAAGCTGAAATTATAAATGCATTATCAATAGCATCCATATCCGGCATAAAAGTTTATATTAATGACTATTGGAAACTTGCCATAAAGCATTGCGCATATGGGGTGCATTTAGGTCAAGACGACTTAGAAGATGCCGATTTAGATTTAATAAAAACTTCTGGTATTAGGTTGGGTATAAGTACCCATGATCATTATGAACTATTCAGAGCCATTCAAATTAGCCCTAGCTATATTGCTTTAGGACCAATCTTCCACACTGACACTAAAAAAATGCGCTTTAAACCGCAAGGCTTAAAAAAAATAAAGACTTGGAAACAATTAATCGGAATGATGCCGTTAGTTGCCATCGGTGGGATCACGCTGGGTAACATGTCTGATATTTACATTCGTGGTGCATCAGGTATTGCTGTAATTAGTTATGTAACTAAGTCGGATATACCAGAACATGATGTGCGTAAAGCTATTGATATTTCAAGCAAGCGTTATTTTCATAGAGGCAATGATTAGCAATGCTGAGTAACCATATCTGTCAGACTAGTTATCGCGCATAAGGAATAATCAACTTATCAGACTACAAGGAAATGATAGATGCCACATTTTACCCTGAACAAATTGCCCAGTGGAAGAAATCCGCACTGACAGGCTATCAGCATCAAGCCCAGCAAGAAAAAGCTCAAGCAGATGCTCGTAAGAACAAGAACGATCAGAAGAAAATTAAACGCCTTGAATCAGAGCTACGTCCTAAAGAGAAAGCTTTAGCTCAAACTTCTGCTCTATTGGTACTGTCAAAAAAGTTAGAGGAGCTCTGGAAGGAAGACGAGGAAGATTAACTTCTGCAGAGCTCAGAAAACAATTGATTGAGCATATTGGTGGTGCTATCAAAGCAGGTGCTAGTTCCTCGAGAGCCTGTAATATTGCAGGCTTATCTGTAGGTGCTCGCACTTATAAATCCTAATGCTCGACTTTATCCGTCATTTCGTGCTCACATTATTTGACTCTATAAATTCACTCATGCTCACAATATGTGATTCTATAATTTTCCATGCTCGAAATAAGTGATTTTATAAATCGCTCCTGCTCGCTTTATGTGACTTTATAAAAGTAATATTTTGGCTACTTATTGACTGGTGTCGATAGCAAAAACCATCGTTAATATTTTCTAATTACATTGCCATAAATACATTGTTATATGGAGTGGTTCGAATATACCATCAACTAAAGGATGAGGGCTTGTCTATTACAGAAGACAAAGTATCTGAGAGAATGAAGGTATTAGGTCTTGTATCTAAGGTAGCTCGTCGCTTTGTGAAAACGACTGATTCCCAGAATAACCAATATACTCGACCTAATATATTACAACAGCAATTTGAGGCATCTAAGCCTAATGAAAAATATGTCACTGATATCACGTATATCCCCACAGATGAAGGCTTTATGTATTTATGCGTATTCCTTGATTTATACTCCAGGGCAGTTGTTGGTTGGTCTATGGCGGATCATATGAAAGCAGAGCTGGTTTGCGATGCTCTAATGATGGCAATGTTTAGAAAGGGAAGAACAAAAGGCGTGTTAGTTCACTCAGACAAGGGCTCGCAATATATTTCTGAGAAGTTCCAGAAGATCATTGATAAAAATAGCTTAGTATCAAGCGGCAGCGGTACTGGCTGCTGTTATGATAATGCTGCCTGTGAAAGCTTTTTCGGCACACTTAAAGTAGAGCTTTGTGATGATGAAAACTACAAAACGATTGATGAAGCTAAAACCTCAGTTTTTGAATATATTGAAGGCTGCTATAACACCAAAAGGAAACATTCCAGCATAAATTATTTCACACCAAAACAGTATGAAGATATGATGGAATCTCAACAAGAAAAGTGTCCCAAATTCTCGGGGTAGCTCACTGTTAAATTACAGAATAAACGCCATTAGCAAATGACCAGTTTTGAGTATAGTCATAGTTTAATGCCCAAGTCATAATGCCACCATATTGATTATTATCAAGAACACCACCGGACTGTATGTCTGATAAAACCAAATTAGGATTACTTAACCCTGTACCAGCAGATGAATTTGCTGGTTCCCCAATAATAATTTTTGTTCTATTGGGTATTATTTGTGTTAGAGGCGTAAAACTTGCAGTTATAAACCCTTCATCTGTATCTTGTTTGCCATCAAATACCGCACCAGCATACTGATTGTATTCTTGAATTAGAAGCGCATCAAAATTAGCATTTGTAATGAAATTCTGTGTAAATATAGAGGTAGGGGCTAATTGAGCCGGGCCTCCATACCCTCCTGCTATTTGAGGAGCAGCTGTAAGAATAATATTGGGGTTCATGTTTCTTAGTTCACCTATGTACTGTTCTAAATAATTAGAATCAACATCTATAGATTCTAAGTCTAAATCTATACCATCTAAATTATATTGCTTTAGTATTGCTGCGGTATTGTCAGCGGCTTGAATAGCATCGTCTGGGTTAGGCAAGAACGTATTATTTTGGCCACCAAATGACACTAGTGCAATTCCTTTATTTTGGTGGATATTATTTATTTGATCTGTAAAGTCTATTTTAGTTATCCCTGAAGGCATGCTTACATTATTTTGCTTGTTAATCGATCCAAAAGCATATACAAATACATTATAGTGGTTGTTTATTGATTCAGCTACCATTTGATTTGTAACATTAGGGGGGATGGTACTACCATAAGCAGTAATATATCCAACCAATGATTTTCCAGGCCACTTCCCAGAGGGTTTATTTGCACTGGTATTTGTTGCAAATGCAGAGGCCACTGAGAAGCTAAGACTTAGGCCCGTTAAAGTAGCTAATAATTTTATATTCATAATATACCTCATATTGTTGATTGACCTACCTCTAGTTTTTGGCATTAGTACCTACATAAATATGCTCTCACAGGTTTGCTTGAATTTTGACAAATCTGAAAAAGTATGGGTAGGCTACAGGAATAAAACTGACTTTCATGTCAGCTTTTGAGTTTTACACTCTTCTCATAGAACCTATAAGCACACTTTTAATGACTTCCAAGGCCTGAATAACAATCATTAAGTAAATATAAATTATTATTCAAACAAATGCATTATTCATGTGATTTATATAAAGACCATTAACATTAATATACTATTTTTATAACATATAAAATATCAAAAAATACATTATATTATGTAGCTATTGCAAATTATGATCAACTTGTAAATAATGACATTCATATGGATTATCCATATGAATGTATATAAAAGATAAGGTGTCGATATGCGTGATAAAAATACTAAAGATAAATTACTGAAAGCTGGATTGGAGCTATTTTCGGAGTTCGGTTTAGAAGATACTAGTACTCGCATGATAGCGAAAAAAGCGGGCGTCAACATTGCTGCTATAGCATATTACTTTGGAGGTAAAGAGAAACTTTACGAAAGAGTATCGCTTATGTTAATCAATCATCTTAAAAGTTTAATCCAGCCAATTTTGACCGAGATAGACTCAACTATAGATGAAATGTCAATCTCTGATGCAAGGAATATATTACTTAGGCTAATCAAAGGTATTTCAGATGCCACCCAGAATCCCGATATCATAAAATTCATATTACTAGTTGAACGTGAGCAACAGGAACCAACAAGTGTATTTAAGCTAATATATGATAATTTTACTGCTATAATATTTAAGACCATTACAAAGTGTCTAAAAAAAATAGCACCAGATAAATCCGATTTACATTATATATTAGTGTCACAATCACTACTGTCACACGCAACTCTCTTTCTAGCCTATAAAACAAATATTCTAGATAGTCTTAAGCTAGATTCATTCTCAGATAAGAGCCACCTAATACACAATAAGCTTCTTGAAAATCACGTGCTTTCATTTACATGATACGATAAATACTGATGTGTGAATAGAAAGGAGGGATTCCATATAATTCGAATGCGTTAAAATTTGTCAAATGAAGTCCGACTATTGTGACGGCCATTGATCACCTTGAATATGATCATAGAATGGGTGAGAGCTATTTATTGGGGAAATTTAGGAGATAACTTATATTAACGTCTGTTCATATAGTTAATGAAGTGAGTCAAAATCATCTGTATGTCTATTGGTTTGAATTTAAAGCAGCTACTTGGAATGATGATACTAGCCTAAATTGGCTTTCAGTTGTAGGCAGTTATTATATTATTATGACAATATATATTTTGCATTTAGCATCATCTTTGGGTTGGTTATTACAGCTCAATTATATGTTTGGTTGAGGGCTATAAGGAATGTAAATAGCCTGAAATGAATGACTCTGTAATATGCGATATCAAAAGCTTAAATCATTAAATATACCCAGCACCACGGGTGAAATGGAACGACCAGTTATCTGTGCAGATGCTCCGGATGCCCGAAATAGGTCTGCTGAATCGCAGGAATTTCTCCACGAAAACAATATACCGCCATCCCGATAATTGCCAGATTTAATGCTATACCTAGAACCTATTCCGTTAAGACCACCCGACAATACGCCCCATGCTGATGTTAAAGCCATTTCGGTAATTTGCTTTCTTAAATCAATCTTCATTAATTGACTATTGGATTGAAAATAAGCTGTACCTTGATCACTTAAGCTATTGAGAGAATGTCTCACTAATGTTCTTATTGATGTCCGCACAAAACTCATTTTAATATTCTGTATTAGCCATTTGGTTGCAGAAATATTATTGACTACCTGAAATTTTGATTGTGGTATATTTTTATATGAAATAATATCTTTTGTGATATTCAATCTTTTTTTCATTGCTTGGCCACTATGGTAGTATAAGATTCCAGAGATACCACCTGAAATAGCGTATAAAGCGGAGGATTGTATTTTATTATTGCTATCTTTTTTTAGTCCTTCAGCTGCACCCACTGCGCTATAACCCATAATACTCGAAGCTAATTTAATTCTATTAGAAACATTAAATATATCAGTTGCTGCCAAAGTGGTTACAGTAGATGCAGCCATGTCTAAACTTGATTTTACTGCAAGCTGATTATTTTTTTTTGCTAAATAAAATATTGTTTTACCAGCAAGAGGTATTTCACTACCTAAAACGCCTCCAATTGGACCAAAAGTAACACCTCCGATAAATGATCCGGCTACAGAGGTAATATTAAATATCATATCAGACGATATGTGGCCGTTGGGGTCAAAATTCATAACAGGATTGCTGGTTGCGTAATTGTATCTATTTAGTAGATTGTAATTATCTTGAGAAATAAACTGATTCGTGTCTGTAGAATAATATCTCGCCCCCATGAAGTGTAATTGACTCTCAAAGTCGTAATATCCACTGCCATATAGCATAGGGTTTTGATTGAAATTAATTGATTTTTGTTGGATAAATTTATGTTTACTTTCTGAAAGAACTGATTGTGTTGGCTTCCCGTAATCGGTAACATGGTAACTTTCTATCTGGCTTATTCCTTGTTTAAAGCTAATTGTGCTATGGTGGTTATGCC
>JAOMSY010000054.1 GCA_028355575.1 Francisellaceae bacterium
CTTTATCATTTTTTTGTATTCTCCAGTAAACTAATAATTGAATTTTTACATTTCATTAAAAACTCTCTCACATTTAAGTGTTTTAATGTCACTGCACACAAAAAATCAAACAAAACGGAGAGTAAAAATGAAAAAAACAATCGCTTTAGTATTTGGTTCAGTTATGGGTTTTAACCTAGCTTTTGCTGGAACACCAGCAGACCAATCTATTAATAATTTTTTTAATACGTCAGCCACAAAAACCACACAAAAAGAACAATTGTATAAAGATGTGACTGGTCGCGATTATGCTGCTGACCTAAACACAGCAGGAATATATTCTGAACAATATATTCAGTGTATGAAAATTGCCGATAATTTACATGAAAACACTGTTAGACCTATGGCATATACTATTGAAAATAATTCAGACAACTTAATTAAAATCTACGGCGATGAACAGTATCAACATATTTATAAAATTGTTGGTGGTCTATTGGTTGTTCATGAATTCATTAGTATTGCCTGCAAACATGCCCCAGTAAATGCAATTGCATCATTAGCATCAAATCAAGCCCAATTATTTAATTATTGGGCTCCTGTTAGTGGAATTAAGCCGATAAAATAGTAATATATTACATCACCAAACAAAATAGGACATATGGGAACCTCTATTAATTCTGGGCATAGCAGATTGATAATTAAAATTTATCACAACAAGGCGCAAATTGCAGGTAATAGCACATCCTATTGCCAAAATTTGCAACGCAGATGGGGAGAATTTGAATGTTAAGATGCGTGTTCATGAATTATTAGTGGAGCCCATATAGTATTGCATTTAATTATTAAGCATATCATCTATATGTTCTATTGATAAAGGCTCAGAAAAGTAAAAACCCTGATACTGTTTACATCCGATTTGCTTCAGATAATTTAATTGACCAATAGTTTTAACGCCCTCTGCGATACAGCCTATTCCAAGGTTAACGCCTAATGACATAATTGACTTCATAATAACATCGTTATTATTAACTCCAGAATTCAATACAAATTCTTTATCAATTTTGAAATAGCTTAGTGGTAGATTAGCCAAATAATGCAAAGAAGAATGACCTGTGCCAAAATCATCTAATGCAATTTTAATCCCATGACCATTAAGTAATTTTAATAACTCACTTGCTTGTTTAATATCTTCAATAATATGAGTCTCAGTAATTTCTAACGTTAAATTCTTTGGGTTAAATTGTTTATGATTCATCAAATGTAATAAATTATTTATAAAGCCCGGGCTATATAACTGCACGCTAGATACATTCACTGACAATTGCAGAGAAAAATCTATTTTATTTCTCTTTAGTCTATTCCAATCATCTATTGATTTAGATAAGACCCATTGACCTATTTCAATTATTTGCCGATTTTTTTCGGCTATAGGAATAAACT
Source organism: Francisellaceae bacterium (assembly GCA_028355575.1). Classification (GTDB taxonomy): domain Bacteria; phylum Pseudomonadota; class Gammaproteobacteria; order Francisellales; family Francisellaceae; genus CAJXRW01. Next base: position 1,423 of record JAOMSY010000054.1, read on the forward strand.
CGTCGGGATACAAATTATCAATATCATCATTATGCCACCTCAACAATGCCTCAACACCAAAAATACTTCCTGATTCATTATATTGGGGTTGATAAACTAAAGATAACTCATCTTTTACTATGGCCTGTCGTAGAGCATTTTCAATTTGGCTATTCCTATGCATTATTTGATCTAACTCTTCACGATAGAACGCGATACTGTTTTTTCCTTTCTCTTTGGCTCGATACATTGCGGTATCGGCACATTGCAATAGTTTATCTGCATTTTCAGCAGAGTCAGGATAAAGCGATATACCAATACTAAAGTACTGATTAAATATAGAACCTAATATATCAAATGCTTTCGAAGCAGAATCAATACATCTTTGAGCAATTTGTCTTATTTCTTCAATTGTATCTACATTCTCAACGATAGCTGCAAATTCATCGCCACCAATTCTAGCAAGACGATCTTCCTTTCTAAATATATAAGCTAACCTGTCAACAACAGCTTTTAACAATAAATCTCCACTATGATGGCCATATCTATCATTTATCAGTTTAAAATTATCTAAATCAATAAAAAATATGGCAAATAATTTACCTTCACGATTTGCTCTAGAAATTGCTTTAGGTATTTCTGCTAGAAAATTTGCTCGATTTGGGATGCCAGTAACTTCATCAAATAAAGCCATCCTACTCAGTTTTTCTTCAGCACGTTTTAATTCTGATATATCACGCTGTGAAGCATATAGATAAGTTTCACCTTCTATCAAAATACCTTTTGCATTAACTTGAACATCCAAAATAGAACCATCTTTGAGCCTGTGTTTAGTCTCAAATGCTTTAGGGGTTTTTATTAAATCAGCAATGGCTGTGGGTAACGCTTCTTTCGGAATAGTGGCTTCCCAATCTGAGACATTTAATTTCAAAGCTTCTTTATAACTATAACCCAGATTCTCAGCAAATGAAGCGCTACATTCAACAACATTGCCTTCCAGATCTAATATATGTATACCATCTGAAGCATTCTCTAATAAGTCTTTAAATTTCTTCTCAGAATTAAATTGAGCAGTAATATCGTAAATACTTCCAACGGATTTTATTAATTCTCCATCATCATTAAACGTGTGCTTACCCCTCTCTTCAACATGTTTTATTCTGTTGTTAGCAGTAATAATTTTGTGTGTAATGAAATAGTCTTGTTTTTCTAATACTGAATTTTTAAATGCCAATTCAACTATTTCTTTATCATCATCTGGAACATAGGTGAAGAATTTATCATACGTCAATTCTATCTCGCCTGGCTGGACATCAAATATCCTGTATACGCCATCACTCCAATAAATTTCTTGAGTAATCGCATCATATTCCCAGAATCCAATTTGAGCGACTTCAGAAGCTTCATTTAACAGTTGATTTAAGTCACCTAATTGATTCAAGTCTCGAATTGTTTTTCGATTACTAATTAGTTTCTCTACAGCTTTTCCTAAAAGTCGCATCAACTCATATTCTAAATCATTAAAATATGAATTTCTTTTAATTGGGCTTGAATAATTGAGTGTTCCCCATATTTGATTATTCACAGATAAGCGAATACCTATATAACACTCTAACTTAAAAGCCTCATAACAAGGATGCTCGTTTATTTTACTATCAACCCCGGCATATTCTGATGCCACCACATCGTCTTGACTAAGTGTAATAGCACAATACGTATCATCCAGATTAAATGTGTCATTCTCTTGAATACCATCTAAATCAGTAGATAAGTATTCAACTTTATACTCATCATCAACAATACTAGAGATAATGCCTATATCCAGACCTAAATATTCTCTGCCCATTTTAAGTAGCTGACTAATAATTTTATTAGGGTGATCAAATTGGTCGTTAATTGCTTGATAAATTGTCTTTAATAATTTACTACTTGAACGGTATTCAGTGACATCTTGAATAATAGCATAAAAACCAACCACTTCTTTACCTGAAAAAGAAGGTCTATATTCTATAACCAGATGACTTTCTTGATTGTTTGCCAGAGTAATCGATTGTGTGGTTTTATAACTATTACCTGCAAGCACTTTTTTATAGATAGGGAGCAACCTATCAAAGGTTTCACTGCCAATGAAATCTTTAACAGGCTTATTTAGTAACTTTTCTCTTGGTACATTGAAAAAGTTTTCATAAGCAAGGTTATTGTATCTATACCTTAAATCTTTACAGACATATGAAACTAAGATCGGCAATGAATCTGCCATATTAAGTAGTGCTGATTTAACACCAGGTACAAAGCCAAGTTTAATTCCGTAAACCAGATATCCGAACTCTTTGTGCCAGCTTACCTCCCATCCAACACTAGCATCATGAGTAAAATAAAAAGGAGTGGTTTCTTGTTGAAATCTAGCTTTCAGAAATGCACCGTAAACTAAAGCCAATCCTGAATTAACTACATAGCCTGATAAGTGAGTATCTATAACATCCGCTTGCTCACAATTTAATGTAGCCAAGGTATTACCTTGAAACTCAACAATATGACCATATTCATTCACCCTTAAATGAACCGAGTCTTTATTGCTTTGAAGAGACCTTGCTAACAATAAATTCATGTTAATTTGCAATAAATTCGTTACAGATTAAATCATGGTAGTTAATTAATAAAATAAATTCTAATTAATGACATTTAATTTAATAGCTAAAGATGATTATCAAAAAAATGTACTAATTGAGAAACAACTTCATCAATATACAAATTAAAGTAATCAGTATAATAAGCAGAGATATGAGGCAAGATCATTAATTTTTCAGTGCTCCATAATGGTGAATTTTCTTCCAATGGTTCAGACTTAACGACATCAAGCGCAGCCCCATTAATTTCGTTGTTATTTAATGCTTTAATCAAATCACCTTCAACAACGGAATTACCTCTACCAAAATTATAAAAACAAGCAGTATTTTTCATCTTCTTAAAAAATTCATAATTAAAAATGTCATTTGTCTCTTCCGTTTGTGGTAATAGTGACACCACATGGTCAAATTGATTAACAACATTATTTAACTCACTCAAGTGAGTATAAATTGCACCAGCATCAAAACAAGAACCTTGATCATGACTACGCTGGAATGCATATATTTCCATTCCAAGACTATTTAATAAGCGACTACAATACCTACCAATATGGCCATAACCAATAATCGCAACTTTTTGGCCATTTAAAGTTCTTCTATTTGAGAAATCTGAGTGACCTCCCCAATATCTATTTACCATATTTGAGCTAATCTGAGAAAAATTCTGGTTAAAATGACAGATGAGGCCAACTAGTGATTCTGAGATTAAGCGACCATGGAAGTGGCCCGTATAGCAAGGTATTGTCTCAAATATATTCTTATCAATACGATCTTTCCCTGCTGCAAAACTAAATAATGCTTTAAGATTTTTTGCAGTTTTAAATGTAGGAAGACCCATCTCCATACTAAAAATAAAATCAGCATCTTCGATTTCATTTAAATATTGTTCTTGAGATTCACTATAAATAAACTCAATCTGAGGAAATTTATCAACCAACGGTTTAATTGTTAATTGATTTACAAGGAATTTACCTTCCAAATAAGAATAATTAAATACAGCTTTATATTGTTTGAGTGGGTCCATAGAAATATCTAATAATTGATCATAAATCTACTATATCAGCATGTTAGCTAAATGCTAATTACTAAAAATAAACTTTATCTGATATTAAAACTTAATATTAATTTCAGCGCCATCATTATGTTTTTTTATTCTGCAGTCAGCGACATTTAAGTTACCCATTAAGCTTAAATAATCAAAATCACCACCAATACCATTCGTACTTGCTAAGGCTATAATTTTATCCATTTTACAAGCTATCATTAAGGGCTTACTCTTAAAGTTATTATCTAAGGTTTCATAAACTTCGGGTAATACATACCCTTCGCTAACTGTAAATTCAACACTTTTTTTACTGACTATAGCATCCATCACTTCTTTAAAATTTGACTCAAGACTCAACATATGGCTAATAAAATAAATTAGTTTTATTGAGGTTAGCAGTATATTTCTGAAATATCAAAGATCATATTTAATTGATGCCAAAGACACATCAAACTATCAATATAATCGTAGATATAGTTTTAACATCTGTGCTCTTCTTATAAAGATCTAACGAAACGATATGTTGTTTTTGAAGAAACAAAATACATAGTGAAAAATATAAGACAAGAAATATCACCTGAGCAAGAAATATAATAGACCTTAAAAAGTAGTTTATTTTTCCAATATGCATAAAGCTGGCCCTCATTTTAAGGCGGGACACCCTGATGAATCAAGGCCTGGGGAAGTTTCATGTTTTTCCCAATCCTTGGCTGCTTAAGCGGACCAATATTTTTCAAAATATATTGAAACAAACATTCTGGTTTTATTTTTGTCAATTTCTCACAAGGAGTCCGATGAGATTGGTCTTCTAAAAAATAATTTCTCATCGCAGTCTGTGATTTTAATCTTTCAGATGTTAGTCCTCTGCCATTATAATGTGTTTGTGTGATCCATTGATTTCTGCCTTCAAGAGCTGACGTTGTTCTGATAAATAATTTGGAAAATGTCTCTGCCCAATCAACCCATTTTTGATCAATGGATTCTAATGAATAATCTGGATGGCTTTTAATTTTATTGGCACAATTGTTGAATGATACTCGATGATCTAGTTTTTTAGGATATTCATATTATGCCACCTTAGAATACCTCTTCAGAGAAGCTGTTTCTTCTAGCCTACCCAAATTTCTACCAGACATGTGTTTGCTAGAAATTCTTAACTTAACCACTTTGGTTAAACTATCTAATGCTTCGCTAAGCCGTTCCCCAGGGTTGGGTTGAGAAATAATCTCATTGGTGAAATCAATTGTAGAATGCATTGATACGAGGACTCGCAGGCTACCGGCGGTATACGCTGGTAGTTTGTTTTCAATTAAGGCCTTTTGCTCTGGGTGGCATAGCATACAATGGTCTAGCAACAGACTCAGGGTCAAAGTCTTTTCTGACCCGTCAACACCTTGTTGTTTGGCCATATTGAACCAGCCGCCGTTTGCTTTAGTGTCTTCAAAGAAAACCTCTACGAGCCATCTCAAAGTATACGCGTTTAAAATATCCTGTCCACGCCAAGATAAATTAGACGCAACAAGATAACGATACTCAGATTGACCTTCATATTTCAATGCAATAACAAATCTCTTACAGCCATGCGCGTTGACGTGAACTCGAACTGCTCTATACATCACTTTTTGATCACTTCCTCCTCTGATTTTAATCGTTATTTCGATTGGTTTAAAAACACTTCCAAAGAACTTTTCCAAAGTATAACTGCTATCAAAATAGGTAATGTTTTGATCTTTCTTTAGATGGCTAATGAGTTGCGGAACTTCTGATGAAATATCATCATAAAAAGTATTGCTTCCGTACAGCGCGTCAGCTAAAACTGCTTGTATTTTAAAATCTGGAAAGCGATCTTTAAAATCTCGAACTAACTTAGCAGCTAATTGCGTTTTTGAACGATAATCTTCTGAAGGCGCAGGACGTTTTGGTCTATCCTTTTTGCTCACGCCTTCTTTAATTAGCTTTGCATTAGATTTTTTCCAGGCTTCTATAGTTGGATCTAATTCATAAAACGCAAAGCCCACTGGAATGGTTATTTTTGACGTAACAAGCACCATGAATACTAATTCTTGTCCGTTTTTAAAACCACCTGACTTTTTATCGTAATATTTATGAGTATAAGCAATAAGAGGCGTTTTCTTTGATCGAGAATTCTCTGTATCATCAATCGTTAGTACACCTTCCGATAAACCATACATCTTTAGCATCATCTGGACTGACGATGAGAACAAAGCATCCCAGGGAATATTAGATTTTGCATACATCCACCAAACTCCTTTACTGGTAACTTTACCCATTGTTGTGAGTTCAACATCAGACCAGCAGATTCGATTACATAGTAAAATTACACTCAATAAAATACCCATAAAAAACTTTTGTTTGGATGATAGTTTATATCCCTGATCACTTAAGGTATCAGATAGCGTGTTAACATAGCTTTGAACAAATCCAATAGGAGAATATAAAAACAACTGAATTACCATAGGTGTCTGCTTACATCTTAATAGTGGTAATTCGGCTTGGAAGTCGCAAGGGTTTATCAAAAAACTAGATCATCGAGTGATATTTTATAAAATCTGTTTATGAGCTTGGAGCTACTTTTGCCAATAGCATTCTTCCAATAATAATATGGTAATAGATCACTGCTCAACCATTGCCTGAATTCTGGCGAAATTTCAACGTTGCTCAGTGAGTTATCAACCCATGACCACCACTCATTTACATTTAATGCTGCAGACACTATTTCCTTCCCTAGACCATTCATCTTTTTTGATTTATCTGAGATATTATGGTCCTCTTTGATTTTTTTAATCACAGATAAACTGGACTGCATTTTTGTATTAACAGCCTCTGATGTTTCTCTGGTATTGCTTAACACTTTGAAGGGATGAAGTGAGATGGAAAGCCGACGGAGATGCTTTTGGTAGCGCTTCTTATCACACAAAACTTGTGGTATTAACCTGTTGACCTACCCACACTTTTTGGGAGAATCTTTATGTTGAGATTTCATCTTATCTTCAAACTGTTTTGGTGTCATGTAATTTATCGTAGAGTGTTTCCTCTGTGTATTGTAATACCCCTCAATATATTCAAAGATTGATGACTTAGCCTCTTCAATGGTTTTGTAGTTTTCATCATCACATAATTCAACTTTTAATGTACCAAAGAAGCTTTCACAAGCCGCATTGTCATAACAGCAACCTTTACCGCTCATACTCGATTTCAACTGGTATTTCTTAATTTTATCTTGAAAGTCTTTTGAGCAATATTGTGATCCCTTATCTGAATGAACGATCACATCTGTTGGCATACCCCTACGGAACATCGCCATTTCAAGTGTATCGCACACCAACTCAGCACGCATATGACTTGCCATAGACCAACCTATTACCATTCTTGAATATAAATCGATGATAACACTCAAGTATAACCAACCTTCACCTGTTGGCACATACGTGATATCAGTCACATATTTCTCATTAGATTTAGTAGCGCTAAAGGCTTGTTTCAATAAGTTAGGTGCAACATATTGGTTATGATTTGAGTCTGTTGTTTTAACAAACGGTTTATTAGCTTTGGCAACCAAACCCATTGACTTCATACGCTCTGATACTTTAGCTTCAGTAATACTCCAGTCATTATCTCTCAACACTTCATAAATACGCTTAACACCATACCTGCTCTTGTGTTTATTGAATATAGCCATAACTTCAGTATCCAGTTCATAATGTCTCAGATCAGTTTTACTAATAGGATTTTGAACCCAACGGTAATAAGCTGATTCACTGACCGACATGACAGGGCACATGGTTGATATGGCAAACACATCGCTATGGTTCTGAATAAATGCGTACTTTACGTATTTTGGTTCGCGAAGTACGCCGTGGCCTTTTTTAGAATATCTCGCTCTTGTTGTGCCTGCTTAAGGTTTTTCTTGAGTTTATTATTTTCATCGATTAAC